>NZ_JABXXP010000028.1 GCF_013376155.1 Nguyenibacter vanlangensis | reverse complement strand
GTGCGCCGCGAGCGATCGGGGCGCTGCATGTCGCGGACGTGACGGTGGCGGAGGCATCGGCGCAGGGCGCGGCCTGTGTGGTGACGGGACGAATCCGCACGCATGGTGCCGGGGTGCCGGACGGCAGCGCCGGATTCCGGCTGAGCCTGCCGCGCGCCTGGAATGCCAGGTTCCTGATGCTGGGCGTCGGCGGGTTTGCCGGGAACATGACGCCGTCGGCCAATGGGCGTGATATCGCCGAGGCGGCCGCGGACGGTTATGCGGTGGGGATTACCGATACCGGGCATGCGGATGCGCCCGGCACGGCGTTCGTGGACGGGCGCTTCGCCCTGGATGCCGACGGGCATCCCGACCGCGCCAGGCTGGCCGATTATGACTGGCGGGCGACCCACCAGGCGACATCGGCATTGAAGGCGCTGGTGGCACGCTATTACGGCGCGCGGATCGACCATGCCTATTTCGACGGATGTTCGAATGGCGGCCGGCAGGGCATGATCGAGGCCGAACGTTTTCCCGGCGATTATGACGGCATCATCGCAGGCGATCCGTTTCTGACCCTGCGGCTGATGCTGGGGGACATCAAGGTCCAGCAGGCCAACCTGGCCGCGCCGGACGGCCGGCTGCGGCCGTCGGACCTGGCGCTGATCGACCGGTTTACGCTGTCGGCCTGCGATGCGCTGGATGGACGGGCCGATGGGCTGATCCAGAATCCTGCCTTGTGCCATCCGGATTTTGACCGGCTGCTGTGCCGGCCGGGGCAGACATCGGCATGCCTGGCCCCGGCCCAGGTGCGGACCGCCCGCGCGTTTGTGGCCGACACCACGGACAGGCGGGGCGGACGCGTCTATCCCGGTTTCGCGGTGGGTCACTGGGGCGCGGGACTGGCCGCGGCGATGCAGTTCGGCAAGCAGGAGGCCGGGCCGCCGGCCGGCGCGACATGGCCCGACCATGCGGGGCCGATGGAATATCAGTTCGACGACCAGGCCTTGAAATATCTTGTAATGCGCGATCCGTCCTTTTCCCTGCTGCGTTATCCGGTCGAGCCCAGCGGCATCGTTCCCGATGCGGCGCTGGCGGCCTATGACGGCGCGGTGCGGGACGGCAATGCGGACGATGCCGGGAAGATGGCGGCGTTCCTGAAAAAGGGCGGCAAGATCATCTTCTATCACGGCTATGCCGACATGGCGATTTCGCCCTACAGCACGATCGATTTCTTCAATGCGCTGCAGGCGGCGGCGCCCGATGCGACGCGGGGCGCCAGGCTGTTCATGGTGCCCGGCATGGCGCATTGCGGCGGCGGAGTGGGGCCGGACAGATTCGATACGCTGTCGCCGCTGGATCGCTGGGTGGCGACGGGGCAGGCCCCGGCGCGGATCGAAGCCGCGCCGTCTGCGGCTTCGGGGCATGCCATGCCGCTCTGCGCCTATCCCGCCCAGGCCCGTGCGGGCGCGGGACAGGCGTGGGCCTGCCGCTGACGTAAACGGGGGTGGGGCGGAAAGCCTGGTGGTGTTTACGGAATAATTAAAAAACGATTTCGAATCGACTTGCGTCCGGAATAAGTCGCGTATACACCACTAAATGGAACGAATGCGCAATGTCATGACCCGAAGCCTACATTTTCCCCGCGTGGGGAGGAACGCCCGGAGCCGGACATTGTGCAGGATATCCCGAAACAGGACCGCCCTGGTCCCTGAAGGCGAGGGCGTGCCGCGTCGGGACGGGGAGGCGGCGATTGGCGATGGTGGTTTGATCCTTCGGGCGTCGTTCGAATTTTTGTAGTGTATACACTATATATTGTGGCTGAGTCCGGCCGGTTCGCGCCACGCGCGGCCTGATGACGGATATCCTTTAGGAAAGGCGGGAAGTTTTCATGAGCAGAAGGCGTTTGACCTATCTTCTGGCGACATCAATGCTGGTCTGTCCGGGTCTGGACGCCGTGGCGCAGACGGCGGCTTCGCAACCGGCCGGCAAGGCGCCGCATGCCGTGCATGGCACGGCCGCGCGGGGGGCGCGGGCCGCCGCCCGTTCCGTCGCCTATCATGGCGACAGCCAGGGTGAGTCCGTCGGCGTGGTCGGCCATGGCTCGACCCGTCAGGAACAGACCCTGACCACGGCGCAACTGATGTCGCGCATGGTGCCCGGCACGACGCCGCTGAAGGCGCTGGGCACGCTGCCCGGCGTGTCGTTCAATTCGTCCGACCCGCTGGGCGTCGATCTGTGGTCGCAGAGCTTCTATGTGCGGGGCTTCTCGGCGCTGGGCTTTACGCTGGACGGCATTCCGCTGGGCAGCCAGGGCTATGGCGGGCTGGGCGCGAACATCAACACCGCCATTTCCAACCTGAACATCGCCAAGGTGACCGTATCCCAGGGTGCCGGGGCCGTCGACGTGCCGGCGGCCAACAATCTGGGCGGGGTGATGCAGTTCTATTCGATCGATCCGTCGGACCGGCGGGGCGGCACGCTGTCGCAGACCTTCGGCAGCAACCAAGCCTATCAGACCTTCGTGCGGCTGAACAGCGGCGTGCTGAATCCGTCCGGCACCAAGTTCTTCGTGTCGTACAGCCGCACGGACGAGAACAAGTGGAAGGGCTATGGCAGCCAGTTCCTGCAGCAGGTCAATTTCAAGCTGGTGCAGCCGATCGGCCAGAGCACGAAGATGACCGCCTTCTTCGACTGGGACCAGAGCGAAGCCGATACCTATGGCGATTTGTCGAAGAACATCATCAATACGCTGGGCTATCGCGTCGATTACTACAAGCCCGACTATGCGGCGGCCTATCGCACGGCGCTGTTCGCGCACGGCCTGCCCGGCGGCAGCCTGCCGCCCGGATACGCCGGCCTGGACGACCCGATCGACGCGTCGGTCTATGACGGGCCGGCCACGGGCCACGATTATCTGGGCGGGATCAAGTTCGATTCCCAGCTTACCGACAAGCTGCGCTGGCAGACCATGCTGTATGCGCACGGCAAGTCGTGGAACGCGTTCTGGACCAACCCGTGGGTGACGTCGCCCAATGGCGCGCCGCTGGTCGAGCAGAACGAGGGCTCGCGCCAGGTGCGTGCCGGCCTGGATACCGGCCTGACCTATCATATCGCCCATCATATGGTGAATCTGGGCGTGTGGTACGAGAACAGCCAGCCGCAGGATTTCTATAAATTCTATCAAGAGCCGATCCTGGGCCAGGGGACGCCGGTCGACCCGGTCAACGCGCTGCCGCCGGCCTTTGCCGAGCAATGGCGCTATGGCTACCGTTACGACCTGGTGCAGACCCATCTGCAGGACACGTACCGGGTGACGCGCAACCTGACGATCAATGCGGGTTTCCGTTCGATCCTCTATACCGGGACCAACCACATCATCGAGAACGATCCGGCCTATACCGGCATGGCGACGCTGCCGGCGGGCTCGATCTCGAACAACGCGGCGTTCCTGCCGCAATTCAGCATCAATTACCGTTTCCTGCCGCATCATGAAGTGTTCTTCGATTTTGCCGAGAACATGTCGGTCATGACCGGTTCGGGCTATAATCAGGGCAGCCCGTGGGGCGGCCCCACGCAGGCGGCGTTCGATTACACCAAGACGCACCTGAAGCCCGAGACGGCGTATGTCTACGAACTGGGCTATCGCTACACCTCGCCCTGGGCGGTCGGGCTGCTGGCGCTGTACCACACCGATTATCTGCACCGGCAAGGCAGCGTGAACCTGGGATCGATCTACAATTCGGTGTCGGTCCTGGAAAATGTCGGTAGCGTCAACATGAACGGCGTCGATGCCAGCCTGAACCTGATGCCGATCCGTGGCCTGTCGATCTATAACAGCATCAGCTATAACAGTTCGCGCTATGCCAACAATCTGAATACCGGCGATGTCGTCTATGACATCAAGGGCAAGCAGGCGGTCAATTACCCCGAACTGATGTACAAGGGCAGCCTGTCCTATACCTATCGCGGTGCGTTCGCGCATATCGACACGATGATGATGGGGCGGCGGTATCTGAGCTATACCAACGATGTGTCGGTGCCGCATTACTGGCTGACCAATCTGGGAGCCGGCTATCATTTCGGCGATTACAGCGTGCTGAAGAATGTGACCGCGTCCTTCAACGTCTATAACCTGACGAACATCAAATATATCGCGAACATGGGCGAACTGGGCAATTCCTTCAGCGGAGACGACCAGTCCATGCAGGCCGGCGCGCCGCGCCAGCTCTATGGCACGATCAGCACGAATTTCTGATCGGCGGCTTCCGGCCCCGCGCGGGATCGCGGGACCGGATCGCGAGATGGTACAATGGCTTCTTCTTTCTCCTTCCGAAAAAGAAGCAAGAAGGGCTTTTGTTCGCTTAGGCTCTGTCGAGTGTCGCAATCAATGCGCCGCGACGAGGTGATGGATTTCACGGTCGCGGCTCGCATCGGATATTCCGATGGCCATCATGCCGGCCGCCCAAAGGATGACCCGTGCGGGCAAGGCGTTCGACCGTTGGAGGCATGGACCCTTTGATCCCAATCTACCGGTAAATAAGCGGCTGTCTGTTCCAGCGACGCGGCCTGATGCTCCGTCCGGCTGGCCAGATTGTCGGCGCCGCTCGCCAGTTCCCACGTGCCGTTGTTCATCGTACCCACTGCAGTGGAGACCGCGGAAAAAGTCTGGGCCAATTGGTCGACCGCCCGATTGAAATCGTGGCGCAGCCCTTCGGATTCCTCGAAAAAGGCGGTATCAAGCCGGACGGAAAGGTCGCCCTGCGTAACTCGGCTCAGCGCGTCGGCCAGTCCGCTGGTAACTGTCCGCACGCGTGCCCTGGCATTGTCCTTCGTATGGCGCTCAAGGCGTTCGATCTCGGCCTTGCGGCCCGCGGCGGTTTCGGCTTCCAGCCGGGCATTGTCGATGGCGGTCAAGCGGAAGACCTCGACGGTCCTGGCCATGACGCCGATCTCGTCCGAAATGCAGCGGCGGAACGCGGTGCTGCAGGCGGTGAAGGAGCATCCGATTTCTTAACGCCAAGTCTGTGTCCTGATCGGTGTCGATCCGAAGATTGTGCAGCGCGATCGGCCGCCTGATAATCCGGAAAGCCGTGAAGAAATGCAAGGATCGTCGAGAAGCGGCGTCGGTTCGGCTGTCGGTGGGTTGGCGTCATGCCGGAACGTAAAAGCATGAAAATGAACAGAAGAAGTTCTACCGGATTTACGGGGCGAAAGGCATTCGGTGCGGCGCAGACGCGGACGCAAACGGGCGCTGGGCAGTCGCATGCCGCTGCCGGTTTTTCTGTCCGACCCGTTGGGGAAAGACAACGATTATCAACCTCATGGATTCTCGTTATGAACGAGGGAAGACCGGGGGCAGGTCACCATTGCCGCCCGATTGGGCGGCAATGGGAATGCGCCTGTCGCAAGCGCGTAGGGCGTGTCGATCGCGACTGTAAAGGTCGCGGGGGGACCTCGACATAGCCGGGAGCAGGTATCCGTCAGAACGCGGCCTTGATGCTGCCGAAGAACTGCCGGGGGGCGGCGGCTTGAAGTGTCTCCGAATCACCAGACATGCTGGCGCCCATCAACGAGATATATTTGGAATTGAACAGATTTCCGACATTGAAGCTGACAGTCAGTTTTTGTAGAGGTCTGACGTCGTGGAACGTATAGTTAACGCCCGTCGTCGCAAGCCAGTAGGGGCTGACAAAGACATCGTTGGTGTAGCTGAATGGGCGCCGGCCTATATAATTGGCATCGAAATGAACATCCGCATTGTGCCAAGTATAATCCGCGGCGGTTTTGTACATGAATTCCGGCGTGTCCACGACCAGTTTATTGCGAATGTCGTAATTGACACCTGAAATGTTAACGTTATTGTCGTAGACGGCCCGGTTGAAGCTGAACGAGTTGAAGATACGCAGATTATCGATCGGAATGATCGTCATGTCCGCGTCGACGCCGTTCATACTGACGCTGCCCAGATTGGCGACCGTCAACTGTGGATTGATGACCGACCCGCTATACGTGCTGCCCAGACGATTGAAGAAATCGACATGGAACAGGGTGGCGGATGCGATGAAATGCCGGCTGTTGAAACGGTACCCGACCTGATAGGTCCAATCCGTCTCGGGGCGAATGGAATGCCTGACCGAGTCAAAGGCTTCCTGCGACACGGCGAAGGGAGACGCGCAGAGGTGATACCCGCATTCAGGGTAGGCGCGCATGTTCTTTGAGACGTCGACGAACACTTCATGATTCCGAAGAAAGTGCCAGTCGGCGCTCAGATGCGGCAGGAACGCTTCGGCTGATGTCAGTCCGACACCGCCGGCGATCTTGTCCGTTCCGGTATAGGACGGGACGTTCGCTGTCTCGGAGACACGAGTGGATGATATCAGGGACTTGAAGCCGGCATGCAGCGACAGGCCTTTGACCGGGCGATACGTGTCCTCGAGATAATAGAGGAAAGTATTCGTGTTGTAATCTTGGCCGAAGAGTTCAGCGAATGGATTCGTGAAATTGCGCAACGGGTCCGGCGGCGCCATGCCGGGGGTCAGGATCGGGTCGCTATAGGCATACATCGGGCTGATATATTGATTGTTTTCGTACCAGATCCCGGTATGGATCGCGTTGCGCGCGATGGTATAGGTCAGCGCACTGGTGAAGCCGAAACGGTGAATTTCAGGGCGTTTCACGATCTCAGCCAGGGGGGCGCCGTTCGGAGAGGCCAGATAGGGGTCGCTGAACTGGGTGGCGGCGATTTGCCCGTGCCCGTAGATCACGGAATCCCAGTGCAAGCGGTCATTCAACTGCAAATTCAGGTTGACGCCACCCAGATAGTCGGTCGTTTGTGTCGTGCCCGCGTAGAACGACACGTCCTCGGGGTCGTTCGTCAGATTCTCGCCATGCGTGAACGTTCCCTGGGCAGCCAGGTAGGCCGCCTTGTAATTGGGATAATAGTTCGCGACGCGATATCCGAGCGTATTGATGTAATTCAGGGAAATGTCCTGATAGTTGAACTGTGCCAGATTCGACCAGTCGAAGAAAACCGACATTTTACTGCGGTCATTGATGGGTTGCACAAGCTTGGCATTGACCTGCTGGAGGAACTGATCGCCCGATCCGGCCCACATCTGGGTATCATTGCGCATATACGAAACGAAGAATTTTGTTCCGCTATGATTCAATTGTCCGCTGTCGAAGCGGATGAAGGTGTGATAGGTCGCGTTGCTTCCGAAAGTCTGGCTGACCTGTCCGCCCATCTTGTCCAGAGGGTCGGCCGAATAAATCTGCAGGCCGCCACCGAGGCTGTTGGTGCTGGGCATGCTGAGGGCGCCGGCACCCTGAGTCACATCCATGTGGCCGACATTTTCCGACGAAATGGCTTCCACCGTGTTGAGGCCGTTATAGTTGCGATAGACCGGTTCCCCCAAGGGGATACCGTCGAGCGTGAAGCCCAACTGATTTTGCGAAAAGCCGTGCATGAAGATGGCGATGCCGCCGGTATCCAGTCCTTGCGCATCGTCCGTCGTTACAAAAATTCCCGGAAGTTGATCGAGAATCTTGAGGACGCTGGTTCCGGGAATCGCCTTCTGGAATGCCAGGGCGCTGACGTAGGTTTGCGCACCCGTACTGCGATGGCGGCCGACGACACTGAGTCCTTCCGGCGCCGCGGCGCGTATGCCCCCGGCAACGGCCTGGGGTGCGGCCGTCATGGATGCGGGTTTTGCCTTGTTGACTGCCGCAGACGGAGTTTGCTTGTGGTGTTTGTGCGTTGCGGCCATCGCAGCCAGGCTCGTCGCGGACCAGGGGACCAGAATAGACGACATCAATATAAGATGCTTACGAGAGACCAGTTTCGTCATGATTTTTGCCGACCATCGATGCCATGTGACGTTGCATGCGGTTCGGTCATCTGGCCGCACCGTCACTATGGTGCATACGTTATATTATGGTCATTGCAGATTCAATCCATTTTGCTGTCGGTCTGAAGAATTTTTCGTGGCTCGGGAAGGCGGCATTCTCGGTCGATTTTCGAGATTTGTTATGAGAAAACATCTGTGACAGAAGGCGAGATACGCCTCTGATCTTATCTGAAAGGTGCATTTGGTTGAGTGAGTATGGCGGTCATGGAAACATACATATATAGCGTATACGTCATTGTCGGCACGGCACCGCGCTTATCACTATGTCGTTCGGCTGTCCGATTGAGGATAATGGGCGGTCCGAAGTCCCAAGGGCAGCCGAACGCACGGTCCGTGTCGGCAAGGTATGGCCGTGCTGGGCGTACAGTGCCCGCCGTACTATCTCGGCATGGTCTGGTGCTCGTGGCATGGGGTTCCGGGATGGGCAGGATTTCTTCGATTTAACGTCGCTTCGCTCGGGGGTGGTATGATGTGTACTATATATAATGAGACGGGCGGTGATCTCCGATGGCTCCGTAAAAAGTTATATCAATATGTTATGGCAGTTTTTTATTTGGTTCTCGGTGGGGCGTCCCTCCGAGATCCTCCAGCGCGCGTTCAGGGTGGCTCATACGGACATAGTTCAATAATTCTGGGAAAAAATTTCATTCGTCCCTGCGATATTTCGATGTCATATTTTATGGTGTTTACAACATATCCCTTGCTATCATGTTTTTGTATCGATATATTCTGAGATGGGTGCCGGGGCCGTATCCGGCGTAGTGTGGCGGATAAGATATGGCACAGGCGCTTCACGGTGAAGACGTGCCGTGCATGGGCGATATCCGGAGCGTGGTGTCGGAGCAGAGATGTTATTCAGATTGCCTCCCGGCGCGGACCCTATGAATCGTCCGCATGTGCCGGAGCGCATAGGCTACGGCCTCGGTGACCTGGCAGGCAATGGACTCTTTGGTATTACCGGAAGTTATCTGCTATATTATTATACAAATGTTTATGGGATAGGCGCGTCCGATATCGCCATTTTGATGTTGTCGGCGCGAATATTTGATAGTGTCGTCGATCCGCTGATCGGATATCTGATCGATCACCGAAGACTCTTCTCGGGCAAGATACGCCCGTATTTGAAATGGTTCGCATTTCCTCTGGGCTTCGCGACGTTCCTGTGCTTTCTGCCGTTGCCGTTCGGCCCCTTGGGACGCGTGGCCTGGGCGTATGTGACCTATCTTCTGATGGGCGTGTTCTTTTCTCTCGTCTCGGTACCCTATGGGCTGTTGCCGAACGTCATGACACGAGATGGGAGCGACCGTGTCGTCCTGGCGACATCGCGGATGGTCGGCGCGACGGCTGGTACATTTCTGGTCGGCAGCGCCGTATTGCCGTTGGTGCGGTTGCTTGGGGGCGGTCAGGAACGGCTGGGCTATCCGATGGCGATGGCCGTTATTGGCGTGCTGTGCGCGCTCGCGGTCCTCGTGCCCTATCGATTTTGCCGCGAGCGTTACGATCTGGCACCCGATCGGCGGCCGGTCGGGACATTGCTGCTGTCGCTGCTGCGGAACCGGGCCTGGATTGTCGTGACGGCCGTCTTGAGCCTGCTCTACGTCAGTCTGACGGCGTTCTACGGCCTGTCGCTGTATTATGCGGTCGAGGTTCTGGGGCGATCTCAGTCGTTCGGCGGCCTGCTGATCTCCGTCATGGGCATCGCCAAGGTGATCGGCGTTCTGCTGTCGCCGCCGGTTGCGCGGCTGTTCGGTCAGAAATTGTCGATCGTCCTGGCCTACATATTATCCGGGTCCTGCCTGGTCCTCTTTTATTGCAGTCCCAATCAGCCTGTCTTGTTGATTCTGTCGTTCGGCCTGGTTTGCCTGTTTCAGGGCGTGACGCTGCCGGTCTTTTACGCGATGCTGTCGGATTCCATCGATTTCGGCGCTTATGTGACAGGTGTGCGGGCTGCCGGAATGGCCTATTCCGTCAACAGCTTTATGGGGAAGGTGGCGTGGGCGGCCGGCGGATCCCTGTCCGCCGCGATGCTTGGCTGGGGACGCTATGTCCCCCATGCGATCCGGCAGAGTGCGGCGGCGCGTGACTGTATCGCATTCGGCTTTGTCGCCGTGCCATTGATCGTGGTCGTGCTGTCGATCGGATTGACGGCCCTGTATCCATCACGAGACGCGGTGGCGAGGGCCGTGAGCGGGCGGCATGGTTCTTGCGGAGGGGATGATCAGTCATGACGACCAAGGCGAGCGTGGACCCTTTGACGATCGACCTGGCCAGCCTGACGCGTGAGGAGAAGATCGATCTGGTCAGCGGCCGCGGCTTGTGGCGGACGGCAAGTTTGCCGCGGCATGGCATCGCGTCCGTGTTGATGACAGACGGCACGAACGGCGTGCGCTTCGTCCCCGATCAGATCAACGATGTGGGTGAAGAGGGGGATCTGGGGGCGTTTCTGGCAGACGTCGACGCGGCAGCGGGCGAATCCTCCTTGCTTCTGGGACGCAGCCTGCCCATGACGTGCTTTCCGGGCGGTGCCACGATGGGATGTAGTTGGGACACATCCCTGATGTATGAAGTCGGACAGGCCTTGGCGGCGGAATGTCGCATGCTGGGCGTTCAGGTTCTGTTGGGGCCGGGGATCAATCTGCGCCGTACCCCGCTGGCCGGGCGGGGATTCGAATATTACAGCGAAGATCCCGTCCTGACGGCCGATCTGGCTGCAGGCCTGATCAACGGTCTGCAGGATGGTGGCGTCGGCGCATCGCTGAAGCATCTTGCCTGCAATAATTCCGAGATCGAGCGGATCAGCATGGATTCGGTGGTCGAACGCCGCGCCCTGCACGAACTTTATTTGTACGGTTTTGAACGCGCGATCGACAGAAGTGATCCCTGGACAGTCATGACGTCCTATAATCGGCTGAACGGTGTGCAGACATCGGCCGATCCATGGCTGCTGACCGAGACATTGCGCAAACGCTGGGGCTATGCCGGAACCGTGATGTCTGATTGGCACGGAATCCAGGATCGGCCTGCGTCGCTTCTGGCGGGCAGCGATTTGGACATGCCGCAGAGCAAGGCCAGAAAGCGAAGATTGCGGGCCGCTTTGGATAATGGGCACGTATCCGAGGCCGCGTTGGACGCGGCGTGCCGCAATGTTCTGAAATTGTTGGAACGGTGCCACCGCGCGGGAATGGCGGCAGTGGCACAGGCAGATTTCGACGCCCATCATGAACTGGCCCGGATGGTTGCCGCGCGCTCATGCGTGTTGTTGGTCAATCGGCATGACATTCTGCCGCTGACGGCGGCTGGCTCCATACTGGTGATCGGTACCGGGGCGATTACACCGCAGATCCAGGGTGTCGGCAGCGCCGGCGTCAATCCCCGGCAGTGCGATGTCCCGCTTGACAGCCTCCGCCGCATTGCGGGCGATGAACTGAGGATTTCCTATTCTCCGGGGTGGAGCGAGGACGGGATCGTCGATCCCGGGCGCAGGGATGCCGCACTCCGGCAGGCCGTAGGGGCGGATGTCGTCCTTGTCTTTGCCGGCACGCCGCCAGGAATCAGCGGTGAAAACGCGGACCGGCCCGACCTGGCGCTGATAAGCGCGCATGACGATCTGATCGGCGAGTTGGTTCGCATTCATCAGCGCGTCATAGTCATTCTGACCCATCCCGACGCGGTTGTACTCCCGTGGGCGGACAAGGTCGCCGCGGTTATTTCCGCCGGCTATCCGGGCCAGGGTTTTGGCGACGCGATCGCGTCCGTCCTGTTCGGCATCATAAACCCGTCGGGGAAACTGCCCGTGACTTGGCCCAGAAGGTTGGAAGATAGTCCGGCCTATCTGGGCTATCCTGGGGAACATGGAACGCATCTTTATCGCGAGGGCATATTCGTCGGTTATCGCTATTTCGATAAAAGGCGGATCGAGCCGCTGTTTCCGTTTGGCCATGGCCTTTCATATACGCGCTTTTCCTATCACGATCTCACGCTCGATCGGTCTGTTGTCGGAAAAGACAATATATTATCGATATGTTGCACGATTCGGAATGACGGCGTCCGGCTCGGCAGGGAGGTCTGCCAGCTTTATCTGGCCCGGGAAGAGACGACGCGGCGTGCGGTACCGGCTCACCCGTTGCGCGCCCTGAAGGGTTTTGCGAGCGTCGAGTTGCAGCCAGGTGAGAGCCGGCAGGTGGAATTTACATTGAATCGGCGAGATTTTGCCTATTTTGATGTTGTGCTGGATGACTGGTTCGTACCGGCGGCCACGGTGGGCATTGAGATCGGCGCCTCGTCGCGCGATATCCGTCTGCGGGCGGAGATCGACGTGTCGGGGGATGGCGTCTTGCCCCGGCAACTGGATTTGCATACTCCGCCGGGAATCGTGCTGGCCGTACCCGGAGCCATGGATCGCCTGGCGGTGTGGCTGGCCGATGAGATGGGGGGAACACTCGCCGAGGCGCGCGTGCTGCTGAATCAGTGCGGGGCGTCCTTTCTGGGACTGTATGACACGTTAAGCTGGAGCCTGGGCCATGAGCCCGATGAGAGTGCCTTGAATCGTATTCTGGCGGGACTGGGTCGGGAACGGGGCAGTACTCGGGACTGATGCGGCGCCGCTGCGATACGGACGGTAGCCACGGAAGATCGGATCTTCTATTATAAAATTACATGTAAATTAAAAAAATATAAACAAAATAGGATTGGTCCTGTTTCCGGGGGCTCTTTATGACTGGCGTGGTTGCCAGATACGCCATGGGACCATGATCCGCTTTTTTCGTCTGCTCTGCCTGCTGTCCGTGTTATTTGCCGCCGGGGGATGCAGCGCGATCGGGCCGACGCGCCTGGACCAGGACCAGAGCGATTATTCCCGGGCCGTGACCAGTGCGGGCAAGCAGCAGACGCTGCTGAATGTCGTGCGTCTGCGCTATGCCGACACGCCGGGTTTCCTGGACACCACGCAACTGATTTCCGGCTATCAACTGCAGCGCAATGTCTCGCTGGGCGTCGGCACCTATTCGGCCAGCCGGCCCTTTGGCGGGGCGGCGGTGCAGTTCCAGGAAAGCCCCACCTTCACCTTCCAGCCGGTGACCGGCGATGCCTATGCGCAGAGTTTCCTGCGCCCGCTGCCGCCCGGCAATCTGTTGCCGCTGGTGCTGGGCGGCCTGCCGATCGACGTGCTGTTTCGCCTGGCGGTGCAGTCGGTCAACCTGATCAGCAATGCCGGCGCGCTGGGCGGCGATGCCGGGCGGGGATCGCCGGTCTTCTTCGACCTGATCTATGATCTGCGGGTGCTGCAGGTGGCCGGATTGCTGGGTATTCAACTGGAGCACAGCACGGCCGCGAACGGCAAGGAACCGGTGGCCGACCGGGTCTATCTGTCGATCGCCTCGACGGACAATGCGGCGCTGATGCCGGTCGTGCGTGAGGTGCGCCGCCTGCTGGGCATGGCGCAGGATGACGAGCGGGTCGAGGTCGTCTATGGCGGGGGCAGGCCCCGGCGCGGGCAGATCCGGCTGCTGACGCGTACCATCCTGGGGGTACTGGGGCAGATCGCCTATCAGATCGATGTGCCCGAGGACGATATCCGCTCGGGCCGCACCCGGCCGACGATCAAGCTGATCGGGCGCGAGACGCGGCCCATCGTCGTGGTGCACGTGACCAGGGAACGGCCGGAGTCGGTGTTTTCATGGACCACGTACAACCATAAATATTACTGGATCGCCGACGACGATTTCGACAGCAAGCTGGCCTTCACGATGCTGCAGATCCTGCTGGAACTGTCGAAGACCAGCAAGGGGCCCAGCACGATCGTGACGATTCCGGTCAACGGGTGAAGAGCGGGAGCGCAATCAGAACGCGGTCGAGACCGAGCCGATGACCGCGATCCCGCCGCCGACGAGGTAGAGGGGGGCGGCGCCGGCGATGGTGTGGCCGCCGACGACCACCGGGTGGGCGTTCGCGGTGACGCTCTGGATGCCGGAGAGATAGTTTTCGGCACCGATATTGACGATATTCATCTGGATCTGCGGGTGGCGGGCGAAGCCGATGCTGTGGAAGCGATAGCCCAGCGTCATGTTGGCGGTTTCGTACGAGGGCATCTTCTGGTCGTTCATCAGGGTCGCGTATTGCGCGCCGATATAGTTGAAGCTGAAATTTCCGAAGACCGATCCGTTGTCGTAGGACAGGCCGATCGCTGCCGTGACCTCGGGGCTCTGCACCGCGGTCTTGCCGGCGGTGGGGAGCAGCACGCCGTTGGTGGCGAAATCATTGTCCATGGTGGCGTGCAGGTACTGGGCCGAGACATATGGGCTGACATGATGCCATGGCCGCAGCCCCAGTTCGACCTGCGCGCCGCGCGACGTCTTGCCGCCGGCCTGGATCGGTTCGGGGATCGGCAAATTGCCGATATAGACGTTCGACGTGACCTGGTTGTTGGTGATGTTGTAGTTGAACAAGGCGAGCGCGACATTGACCAGCCCGTAATGGCGATAGCCGATTTCCTCGCCGATCGCATATTCGCCGGTCATGGGCACGAAGGACGAGGTCGGTCCCGGCCGGCCGGGCGAGAAGAGCTGGCCGTAGGCCTCGACAGAGGCCGGGGCGCGATAGGCGGTCGTGGCGTCGAGATAGATCTGGTCGTGCGGGGTCAGCCGGTAGCTGGCCGAGATCTGCGGCAGCGGCTGGGCGTAGGCGCCGCCGGCATAGCGGATGGCGCCCGGCGTGCGGTTGACCATGTCGCGGAAGATCATCAGATATTTCAGGCCGGCATTGAGGACTAGCCGGCCGCCGAGCAATTTCAGCGTGTCGGACACGTACAGCGCGTTCATCTGGTGCTGGAAATGCTGGTCGAGCGTGTTGTAGCGCACGCCGTTCGCCATCCGGATGGGATAGGCGCCTTCGTGGTTGGCCATGCCGCCCTGGGCGTTGACGCCTTCGTACCAGATCTGTTCCAGGAGATCGACATAATTGTAGGAATAGCCGGCCTGAAAAATGTTGTTCCCCTTTTCCCAGGACAGGCCGCTATCCAGCACGAAGCTTTTCTGCGGCACGGGGTTGATCTGCTCGACGGTCGCCTCGCCGGGCACGCCGTTCAGGGTGAACTGGGCGGGCAGGTTCAGGTTGCCGGCCGGCTGGTTGCCGTACCAGGATCTTGTATTGTTGATGTTGGTGCCGCCGAAATAATATTCCTCGTAATCGGCGAAGGATGGGGTCAGGTGGACATGCAGCCCATCGGCCAGCCGGGCCTTGAAGGGCAGCATCATGATGAGGGAGCGCCGGGTGTACTGGTTCAGGCCGATCCAGTTATAGTCGCCACGTGTGTAGTTTTTGTCGTAATTGTAGTTGATTCCGTAGGCGTGCCAGGCCGCCATGGTCATGGGGCGGTAATTGCCCTGCTGCCAATTGTCGTAGGACAGGATGAATGCCAGGCTGGTGTCCGGCGTCCAGTCCTTGCGGATTTCGGAATCGACGTGATATTTCCTGAAGGTGCCGGAACCGCGCCATTCGTCGTTCGTAGTCGAGGAGAAGGAGGCGAAGGCCTTGATCCCGCTATGGCCGAGTTCGCCGCTGTCCAGGCGGATGAATTCGCGTTCGAGGGATTTCGAGCCGTAGGAGAGATTCGCCGTGCCGCCGAAATTGTCGGCGGCATGGCGCAGCGTGATCTTCAGCAATCCGCCCACGTCGTTATAGACCGGCGAGGTGATGTCGGGCGCGCCCTGGTTGACGGTGATCGCGGCGATATTGTCGGTATCGACCGCCGCCTGGACATAGGGCGTATAGTTGATCGAATCCGCGATCGGCATGTCTTCGTAGGTGAAGCCGATTTCGGTCTGCATCAGGCCGCGCATCGACATGGCCGTCGTCGACTGGCCCAGCGGGTCGGTGCTGGCGGCGACCACGCCGGGCAGGTTGGCGATCATCGCGATCGCGTTGGTGGTCGGCGATTGCTTGGCGATGAAGTCGCGGGTGATCGTGCTGCGGCTTTTCGCGACGGTCTGCGGCGCCATCAGGCCGCCGCCGGGCGTGGTGTTGGTGACGCCGTTGGCGGTGGCCATGCCGCCGGTCACGGTGATGTCCTCGGAGGCG
>NZ_JABXXP010000027.1 GCF_013376155.1 Nguyenibacter vanlangensis | reverse complement strand
GGCTCGGGCGTCTCCGCCGCCGTGCTGTCGCTCGGCCTGGCCCTCTGCGGGCGCGAAGGCGACGCGCTCTATGACGGATCCTGGGCCGAATGGGGCGCCACGCCGGGCGCCCCGGTCGAGACGGGTGCCGAGACGGGTACCGAGACCCGGGCGGCATGACCGGCATGACCGACCGCCAGGCACTGCATGACGCCGTCTCCCGCGGCTGGCGCCAGATGGGCACGCTGCTCGTCCACCTGGCGCGCGACCTGCCGCCCGACCCGCAGGGTACGCTCGTCAACGCGCCCCCCACGCGCGGCTCGACCGTGCTGTTCCCCACCGTCGCCGACATGAACGAAAACGGCGATCGCCGCTACGATCACGAACTGATCTACGGGGCGATGGGCACGCCGATCCAGCACCAGCTCGAAGCCGCGATCGCGGCGATCGAGGGCGCGCGCCATACCCAGATCGTCTCGTCGGGCCTGGCGGCCTGCTCGACGGCGCTGCTGGGCTTTCTGGGCAAGAACGGCCATTGCCTGCTGCCGGATTCCGTCTACGGGCCGACGCGCCGCTTCGCCAACACGCTGCTCCGCCGCTTCGGGGTCGAGACCAGCTACTACCCCCCCACGATCGACGGCGACGGGCTGCGCGCGCTCATGCGCCCGAACACGCAGATCGTCTTCGCCGAAAGCCCCGGCAGCCACACGTTCGAGGTCCAGGACGTGGCCATGATCGCCGACATCGCGCATGAAGGCGGCGCGCGGCTGGTGCTGGACAATACCTGGGGCATCGGCATCTTCCACCCCTTCGCGCACGGCGTCGACATCTCGATCCAGGCGCTGACCAAATACCCGTCCGGCCATTCGGACAGCATCATCGGCGCGATTTCCGTGGCCGACGACCAGGATTGGCAGGCCCTGCGCGACACCGCCATCCAGCTCGGCCAGCTCGCCGGCCCCGACGATTGCTGGCTGACGCTGCGGGGCCTGCGGACCATGGGCGCGCGGCTCGAACGCCAGTCGCGCAACGCGCTCGACGTGGCCCTCTGGCTGGCCGACCGGCCCGAAATCGCCTGCGTCCTCCACCCGGCCCTGCCATCCTGTCCCGGTCATTACTTATGGAAACGCGACTTTACCGGCGCATCCGCCCTATTCGGGGTCATATTGCGCGACGAATACAGTCAATCATCCATGATATCGATGATAGATTCTTTGACGTTATTTGGAATCGGCGCATCCTGGGGCGGCTATGAAAGCCTGGTCCTGCCGACCACCGGCGGCATCGTCCGCTCGTCCAAACACAACAAAACCCCACATTCCGGTCCCGCCTTCCGCCTGCATATCGGACTGGAAAACCCCGAGGACCTGATCGCCGACCTCTCGAACGGACTGGACGTGCTCAATCAGTGACGATCCGGCCGCCGCAGCCGATATCCCGCCGCCTCCGCGACATGCGCCTGCTGGATATCGTCCTGCCCGGCCAGATCGGCAATCGTCCGCGCCACCCGCAGCAGCCGCGTAAATCCCCGCGCCGAAAGCCGCAGCCGATCCGCCACCCGCACCGCATAGTCCCGCGCCGCCGCCTCGATCGGAAACCGATCCGGCGATGCTTCCGCATTGGTCTGCCCGTCCTGGCGCGCCATCTGCCGCTCCCGCGCCACCGCCACCCGCGCCGCAACCACCGCGCTACTCTCACCGGTCGGCAAAGCCGCGAGTTCTCCCGGCGTCACGGGCTCGACATGTACCGCCATGTCCAACCGGTCGAGCATCGGGCCGGAAATCCGCGCCAGATAATCCTCTCCGCACCGCGGTGCCTTACGGCACTCCTGGGCTGCATCGCCCAGATACCCACACCGGCACGGATTCATCGCCGCCACCAGTTGGAAGCGAGCAGGGTAGGTGACGTGGGCGGACGCGCGCGCAACGGTAATCGTCCCGGTTTCAATGGGCTGGCGCAGCGCCTCCAAGGCGCCGCGTGAAAATTCCGGCAATTCGTCGAGAAACAGCACACCACGATGTGCCAGACTGACCTCGCCCGGCCGAACGCGGCTGCCTCCGCCAACCAAGGCGACCTGGCTCGTGGAATGATGCGGATCCCGAAAAGGCGGACGAAACACCGGCAACCCCATGGGAAGCTGGCCCGCGACACTGTGAATGCGGCTTATCTCGAGGATTTGCGCACTGCTAAGATCCGGCAGCAGCGAAGGCAGGCGCGCAGCCAGCATCGATTTACCGGCCCCGGGCGGTCCCGTCATCAGCAAGGAATGCGCACCCGCCGCAGCGATTTCCAGCGCGCGGCGCGCAGTTTCCATTCCGCGCACGTCCGCCAAGTCGGGTCCCGCGCCGTCAAGATCCAACGGCAGGCGTTCCTGCAACTCGACAGCGGGAAGCACCTGCTCGCCGGTCATATGATTTACCAAGGCAAGCAAGGATTCAGGCGCCAGGATATCCAGCGTTTCGCCCGCCCACCGTGCTTCATGACCCTGTTGCGCCGCGCAGACCAAGGTTCGCGATTGATCCACAGCACACATAGCTGCCGGCAGGACGCCAGGAACGGTGTTTATCCGCCCATCCAAAGATAGCTCGCCAATCGCAGCTAGGCGGCCACTCTCTTCGGGAGGAATCACGCCCATTGCAGACAGAAGCGCTAGGGCGATCGGCAGATCGAAATGTGATCCTTCCTTGACGATGTTCGCCGGGGCAAGGTTGACGACGATCCGCTTGGCGGGAAGAGCCAACCCCATGGCCGACAACGCGGCACGAACCCTTTCGCGGGCTTCGGCCACGGCCTTGTCGGCGAGGCCGACTATGAGAAAAGTTGGTAATCCAGACGCGAGTTGTACTTCCACCCGAACGGGTATGGCGTCGATGCCGGAAAGGGCGAACCCCATGACGGTGGATATGTTCATGGCTCGTTTGTAACCGAGAAACCAAAATCAGGCACCCTAGTTGGAACACGTCGCCATAAATTGGCATAATATATGTTATGCGATGTTTGGCTGCGAGTATCTCAACCGCCGTCACTGCGGCTGGCTCGCATGGGCGCTTCAGCCACAGTGACGATTTGCCTTTATAATCGGGTCCCTTTCGGCGAGGTAATCTCGATGGAGCCTATGCCGTTGATCTCTTTGCTGATCGATGCTGGTTGCCTGGTAAGTTCGACAGCCCCCACACCGCTGATATGCGCAGAGACATGCCCCGTCGGACCCGCCACGACATGCCCCGCCCCAGAGATACTGATATCTGCATCAGCCAACGCCATATCCGACAGATCGGCATGCGCGGCACCAGCGACCCGGAGCGTCAGTGCATCGGCCCGACCGTAGCCGACGACATTTGCCGCCCCGTTGACAGTCAAGCTCAGATGGTCCACCGCAACATTTTTCAAGGTCAGGTCACCTGCAGATTCAACGGTGATCGATTTGAGTTGCGGTGCAGTCACGACGATGCGAAGCCGACTGGAATGCCAGTGACGGAGTGATGCGTCATCCATATCAATCACATTTCCGTCGAGCCTGAGGGCTTCGACGACCCGCCTCGACCCTATAGCTGTGATGCCGGGAGACGGGGCCTGGGTATATATGATCGTCGCCGGCACCTGGAACGCCAGTTCGTCGCCCCCCTTCCACTCAAGTGTGCGCGATATGGCACTCCCCGCCGGCTCCTCGCCATCATCGGAGAGGAAAAAGTTCCCGATATCTGTATGCCACGATACGGGGCCACGGACAGCAGCGATCCCGAAAGAGGCAATCGATAGTGCTGCCCCGCCGACCGCTACCAGTAAAAATCCACGAATCATGTGTAATTCCCTCTACTCAGATGGACGGTCGTGCCGTGATCAGCCGGTAATGTGTCCGGCCATAGCGTGCCAGGAGATTGATCAATCCGATCGTGAAGAGCGCGCAGAAAGCCGCCACGGACGCGCCGCCGCTCAGGAAGCCGAGGCTGAGAAGCGCGGCCTGAAGGTGATCGCCGGCGAAACCCGGAAAATGGGCAATCAACGCGAAAGGCAGTGCCACGCCACCGCCGAGGCACATGCCTACCCCGACAATGAAGAAAGAAAAGAGCGCGGCCACCACGCCGACCAGCAACGGCAGGACGATGAACAAGTCGAGTGCCGCCAGTCCAAGAACACCGACCATGACACCCAGAGCCGCGGCCATGCTGCGTTCGTCTTCCCATCGACGGAGTCCAACTTCCGCACGCAGTTCACGCGCGAGGCGCCCCGGATCGCCCAATGCTGTCGCGACATCGGCTTCGCTTCGTCCCGCGGCGTTGCCGGCTTCGAAATGCGCATCGTAATCGGCCATAATGTCCGCGATACTGGATTTCGGCATTCCCTTGAGACCCGCCGCCAGGCGCCGCAGGAACAATTGCCGGTCGTTCATCGTGTCTTCTCCTGCCCATCCAAAATGGCGGCGACCGAATGCGTAAAATCGTTCCAGGCTGATTTCTGGACGTCGAGGCTTCTTCGGCCGCTGTCCGTCAGCCGGTAATATTTGCGTGGCGGCCCCGAAGAGGATTCGACCAGATAGGTTGAGACCAGCTCGTCCTTCTGCATTCGGCGCATCAGGGGGTAGATCGTGCCCTCCCCCATATCGATTGCATCGGAGAGGCGGCTGGCGATGTCGTAGCCATAGGAATCACTTCGCGAGAGAAGGGCAAGAACACAGAGTTCCAGCACCCCCTTTTTGAACTGGACGAGGTTAGGGTCCACTTTTCATCAATCCTTGGATGGTGCTGCTCCGCCTCGGAACCATTCAATGCATGATAGCCATTAAAGAATGGTTCCTTGCAATATGTATTTTTCCCCTCATGCGGAATCATGACGCCGGGTGATATCGGTTTTCTATTATCTTTTTGTTTTTAAAATAAAATATTAATTGCGCTACACATGCAGGCGGAAAAAAGACCCTCGATCAGTGCTACCCGCGTAAATGTGACCCGGATCTTCCTTGTTCGCGGCGGCCAGTTCTGATTAGGTGATGGGCAACACAACAATAAAACGCCGGGTAAATCGGTGCAGCAAATAGAAACAGAACCCTCGCCTTGCCCAGCATTGGAAATGCGGGGTATCTCCAAATCCTTCCCTGGGCTGAAGGCACTCACGAACGTCTCGCTGAAAGCGTGGGGCGGCGAGGTGTTGGCCCTGATGGGAGAAAATGGAGCGGGCAAATCCACTCTGATGAAGATCCTCTCGGGCGCCTACGTGGCCGATCCGGGTGGGGAGATTCTGGTGCAGGGCAAGCCGGTCGCGATTGCCGCGCCGCGCGACGCCCGACAGGCCGGGATCGCCATCATCTATCAGGAACTGGCGCTGTCACCCAACCTGACCGTTGCCGAAAATATCCATTTAGGCTCGGAACCCACGCGTCCGGGTGGACGGTTGGACCGCGCATCCATGAATGCGTCGGCACGGCCTGTGCTGGAGCGGCTTGGTGCGCCGTTCGAGCCTGAGACGATCGTCTCGACATTGTCGATCGCCGAGCAGCAATTGGTCGAAATTGCGCGTGCGCTGCATCGCAACGCCGCGATCCTGGTTCTGGACGAGCCGACCACGACGCTCTCGGCACGCGAGACCGACCGATTGTTCGCGCTGATCCGGCAGTTGCGCGACGAAGGGATCGCGCTGATCTATATTAGCCACCGCATGGCCGAAATTTATGAACTGGCCGATCGCGTATCGGTCCTGCGCGACGGACATTATGTCGGCACGCTGGTTCGGGACGAAATTTCGTCAGATGCGTTGGTGCGCATGATGGTCGGGCGCGACCTGACATCCTTCTATATGAAGCAGCACACCCCCGACGCGGTGCGCGGCGCGGCCGTTCTGGAGGTGTCGGGCCTAACCGATGGCGGCCGGCGCGTATTCCCAGCGAGCTTCACGTTGCATCGCGGCGAAGTTCTGGGCCTTTCGGGTCTGGTTGGAGCCGGGCGTACCGAACTTGCACGGTTGATTTATGGCGCCGATCGCGCCGCGGGCGGGCGCATGGCGCTGGATGGCGAAACATTCGCGCCACGCAAGCCGTCGGAATCCATCGCATCGGGTCTGGTCTATCTGACCGAGGATCGCAAGGCACTGGGGCTGTTTCTGGATATGTCGTGCGAAACCAATATCGCACTGGATGTCATCGATCGCGATGCGCGCGTGGGAGGGCGCCTGAATTTGGGACGCCTGCATGAGCGGGCACGCGCGGCCTTTGCCAGCCTGCGCGTCCGGGCAGCCAGTCCGGCCGTCAATGTCGGCAGCCTATCGGGCGGCAACCAGCAAAAAATCCTGCTGTCCCGGTTGCTGGAGACGGGACCCAAGGTACTGATCCTGGATGAACCGACGCGCGGGGTTGATGTCGGAGCGAAATCCGAGATCTACCGCACGATCGACAGCCTGGCCCAGCGGGGCGTGGCGATCCTGGTCATCTCATCGGATCTGCCCGAGATCATCGGCATTTGTGACAGGGTCCTCGTCATGCGCGAGGGCCACATCGTTGGCGAAGTCGGTGGTCCAGACGCACCACGGCCGACCCAGCACGCCATCATGTCTCTTGCCGCGGGCGAACTCGTCGCGGCCTGAAGGGGAACAGTACCCATGACGATGCCCTCTTTACCCCTTGTCCAGCCTGACGTGCCGGCAGATCGTGCAGCCAGGCGCCGCCTGAAATTGGGTGCCGGCCTGCAATCCGCCGGCATGTTGCCGGTCTTGATCCTGCTCGCCGTCGGCTTCCACCTCGCGGGCGGCCATCGGTTCCTGACGGGGCAGAACCTGTCCATCGTGGGGCAGCAAGCCTCGATCAACATCGTGCTGGCAACCGGCATGACTTTCGTGATCCTGACTGGTGGCATCGACCTGTCCGTTGGGTCAATCCTGGCCGCATCGGCAATGATCGCGCTGATGGTCTCGCTGAGTATTTCGGTGGGGTGGCTCGCGATACCCGCCTGCCTCGCCACCGGTTTGGTGATCGGATTAGGCAACGGCATGCTGGTCGCATGGGGAGGATTGCCGCCCTTCATCGTCACACTCGGCTCGTTGACCGCAGTGCGCGGTCTGGCGCGGCTGCTGGGGCAGGACAAGACCATCTTCAACCCGGACCTGTCCTATGCCTGGATCGGCAATGATGGGCTGCGACTGCCCGGCTTTACAGTGCCATGGTTGGCGATCATCGCGCTGCTGGTCGTGGTTGCGGCATGGTACGTTCTGCGCCGCACGGTTCTGGGGGTTCGGATTTATGCCGTAGGCGGGAACCCGGCGGCAGCACGGTTGGCTGGCATCAATGTCGCCGCAGTGCTGCTGTTCGTCTACGGTCTCTCAGGCCTGCTGGCCGGACTGGGGGGAGTGATGTCATCCGCCCGGCTGTTCGCAGCAAATGGGTTGCAGCTCGGCCAATCCTACGAATTGGATGCGATCGCGGCCGTGATATTGGGCGGGACGTCGTTTGTCGGCGGCATCGGCTCGATCTGGGGTACATTGGTGGGCGCTCTGATCATTGCCGTCCTGTCAAACGGACTGATCCTGATGGGTGTCTCCGATATCTGGCAGTTCATCATCAAGGGCCTGGTCATAATTGGCGCGGTTTCGCTCGATCGGTTCCGGCAAAAAGGGGGCGCGCGCACCTGAGTCGCAAAAGGTTCTGAAGCCGGCCCCGGGGGACGGCTTCATTACAAAAAAACAATAAAAACAAGGACTCGATGAGAATGTTTAAAACCGGGTTAATTGCCGCTGCCTTTTTTGCCACGTCGGCCCTCGGGTGCGTAGGTCTTGCCCGCGCCGCTACGTTCGATGCTGTGGGCATTACCGTGGGGTCGCTTGGCAATCCCTATTTCGTGACGTTGGCCAAGGCGGTAGGCGACACGATACATAAGACCAATCCGAATGCGAGAATCATTTCGGTATCATCGGATTACGATCTGAACAAGCAATTCACCCAGGTAGATAATTTCATTGCATCCGGCGTGAAGCTGATCGTGATCAATGCGGTCGATCCGCAGGCGGTGCTGCCGGCAATCAAGCGCGCGCAAGCTGCGGGCATCGTGGTCATCGCGGCCGACGTTGCGGCGGCCGGTGCTGATGCCACGATCATGACCGACAACACCAAGGCAGGCGAGATTTCCTGCGCCTTTCTGGCTGATAAGATCGGCCACAAGGGTGAGGTCGCAATCGAGAATGGTCCGTCGGTGTCATCGGTGTTCGACCGCGTCGCGGGCTGCAAGAGTTCGTTGAAGAAATGGCCGGATATTCAGATCGTTAGCGACGATCAGAACGGACAGGGCGCGCGTGACGCAGGCATGCAGGTCATGCTGGGCTATCTGATCCGGTTTCCGAATCTGGCCGGAGTGTTTACCATCAACGACCCGCAAGCTATCGGCTCGGATCTGGCTGCCCGCCAGCAGAATCGCAAGGTAGTCATCACGTCGGTCGACGGAGCGCCCGATATCGTCGCAGCCCTGAAATCGGGTAAGGGTAACATCCTGGCCTCGGCATCCCAGGATCCGTACAAGATCGGTGTGTTGGCGGTAGAGACGGCCGAAGCCATAGCGGATGGTAAACGCCCGAGTGAAAAGACGATCCTGATCCCGCCGATATTGGTGACCCGGGACAATGTCGGCAGCTATGTCGGCTGGACCGATCACTGAAAGCACGCCGTACTCCGTAAGCGAATGAATTATCTGACGTGCGAGAGCCGGGGGCCGTTATGCCCCCGGCTTTAACGTCATGGTCCCTGCCCGCTCCAGTCACGCCGTGACATACCGCTGGGCCTGCAAACCCCGGATGGAATTTGCCTCACGCCTTCGTGAAAACAATGCTTGATACCGCCCCGACAGGCCGGGTAAAGGACGCCCAATGTGCGGCGGCATGCGCAAGTCGTGGGCATGACCCGATCCTGCCAGGCAGTCTCGGCTCTGTCCGCCCTCACCCGTTGTATCGTCGTCGTTTTGAAAATACTGCGCCGCATGTTTTCGGCGCCTGCTTTGGGGGGAGTTGCGGAGATGCAGAGCATGAGGAGCATTTCCGGCATGACCCGGGTGCGCATTCGATGGGCCTGAATGCTGTCCTGGAGGGCGTGACCGGGCGGGTTATCCAGCGATCCACGCCAACGCGGCGCCGGTATCTGGAGCTGATTGCACGCCAGCAGGACCGAGGTGTCAACCGTCCGCGCCTGGCCTGCGGCAACCTTGCTCATGCCTTCGCAGCGGCCGGCGACGACAAGCAGACAATTCGCGCCGGCAGCGGCATGAATATCGGCATCGTCAGCGCCTATAACGACATGCTGTCGGCGCATCAGCCTTATGGCCGGTATCCCGACCAGATGCGCCTGTTCGCGCGTGAACTTGGGGCAACCGCACAGGTAGCAGGTTGCGTGCCGGCAATGTGTGACGGCGTGACACAGGGACAGCCAGGCATGGAGCTTTCTCTGTTCAGCCGGGATACGATCGCCCTTTCCACGGCTGTGGCGCTGAGCCACGGCATGTTCGAGGGAGCGGCGCTGCTAGGCATCTGCGATAAGATCGTGCCTGGATTGTTGATGGGGGCGCTGCGCTTCGGCCACCTGCCGATGATCCTGGTGCCGGCGGGGCCTATGGGATCAGGTCTGCCGAACAAGGCCAAGCAGGAGATCCGCCAGCTTTTCTCGGAAGGAAAGGTCGGTCGGGAAGAATTGCTGGAAGCTGAAGCCGCGTCATATCACAGTCCTGGAACATGTACGTTCTACGGCACCGCCAACACCAATCAGATGATGATGGAAGTCATGGGGCTGCATGTGCCCGGCGCGGCCTTTGTCCCCCCGAATACCAAGCTGCGCCAGGCGCTGACACGTGAGGCGGTGCATCGGCTGGTGGCAATGGGCGCCGAAGGTGATGATTATCGTCCGCTGGCGCGATGCATCGACGAGAAGGCGATTGTCAATGCCGCGGTCGGACTGCTGGCGACTGGAGGATCGACCAACCTGGCGATCCATCTGCCGGCGATCGCCCGTGCCGCCGGGATCATCATCGATTGGGAGGATCTGGATCGCCTGTCGAGTGCGGTGCCGCTTCTGACCCGCATCTATCCGAACGGCACGGCGGACGTGAACGGTTTCCACGCTGCGGGCGGCATGGGATTCGTCATCGGTACGCTGCTGGATGAAGGATTGCTGCACGATGACATCCTGACCGTCGCGGCGGGTGGTCTGCATGCCTATGCCGGCACGCCCCAGTTGAAGGATGACGTGCTGACCTGGAGCGAGCGGCGAGTGCATTCTGGTGACGAGACCATCCTGCGTCCGGCGACGGCTCCCTTCCGTGCCGATGGCGGCATGCGGCTGATGCAGGGCAATCTGGGGCGCGGGATTTTCAAGACCAGCGCAGTCGCCCCGGAACGCTGGACCATCGAAGCGGCTGCGGCTGTGTTCGATGACCAAGAAGACGTACTGCGTGCCTTCCGGGCGGGCGAACTGAATCGTGATGTGATCGTCGTCGTGCGGTTCCAGGGACCAGCTGCAAACGGAATGCCCGAACTGCACAAGCTGACGCCGTCGCTCAGCGTACTGCAGGACCGCGGATATCGCGTGGCCCTGGTGACCGACGGCCGCATGTCGGGAGCCAGCGGCAAGGTTCCGGCGGTCATTCACCTGACACCCGAGGCCTTGCCGAACGGTCCCTTGGCATACGTACAAAATGGCGACGCGATCCGTCTGAGCGCTGGAGATGGTTCCATAAACGTGCTGGTTGATCAGGCCGAATGGAGTGCCCGTACCCCTGCGACACAGCCGGGACAGGAAGACGGCACAGGACGGGAGTTGTTCTCATTCATGCGTACGGGTGCAGATGGTGCCGAACAAGGCGCATCGGCCATGCTCGCGGCGATGGAGAACCGGGCATCCTGAAGGACGCCCAGAATAGAGAGACGATATATGTCTGAAATCGATCGCATTATGACGCTGTCGCCGGTGATCCCGGTACTGGTGGTGCATGACCTCACCCATGCCCGCCCAATCGCGGAAGCGCTGGTCGCCGGGGGATTGCGGGTGCTGGAAGTCACCCTGCGTACGCCGATCGCGTTGGACGTCATTGCGGAAATGGCAAAGGTTGAGGGGGCGGTTGTCGGGGCCGGCACCGTCCTGAATGAGGCAGATCTGGATGCCAGCATCAAGGCCGGCGCAGGATTTATTGTCAGTCCCGGCCTGACCGACGCGTTGGGCAAAGCCGCGATCGCACGCAACATTCCGTTTCTGCCGGGGATCGCCAATGCAGGCGATATCATGCGCGGATTGGAGTTAGGATTTAACCGCTTCAAGTTTTTCCCTGCGGAAGCATCGGGCGGCATCAAAGCGTTGCAAGCCCTGGCGGCGCCCTTTGGTGCTGCGCGATTCTGCCCAACGGGCGGAATTGACCAAATGCGGGCGCCGGAGTGGCTTGCCCTGCCCGCGGTCCGATGCATCGGCGGTTCCTGGCTGGTGCCGCCCGGAACGCCGGACGTGATCGAAATCCGCAACCGGGCCGCTGACGCGGCAGCGTTGCGCAAGCACTGAACCGGCCCCTGATCCGCACGGCGACCACATGGTGTGCCAAGCGGATCATCTGCCGCCAATGGCGGTGGCGCGACCAGGACGTCCAGGGCGCCCTGCCCCAAGGCTTTCGCCAAAGCCGGTGCGGCTGAATGCTGCAGGAAGTTCGGCCAATGCCGCGACCATCGGAAATTCGGCCACGCGCTGGGTTGATATCGGGAAAGCCTATTCCACCCCGAAGCCATCATGCCTGTGGAATGGGAAATTTTGGCTGGGGGACCTGGATTCGAACCAGGGCTGACCGGGTCAGAGCCGGTAGTTCTACCGCTAAACTATCCCCCAGCAAGACAACCAAGGCTTGGCTGCCGTGCGGTGTGGGGCTGATAGCATCGGAGATGCGGTGTGACAAGCGCCTTTATGGCCAAGTTTTCTCCTTGGGGGCATATTTATCTTGCCCTTCCTGCGGCTCCGCACCCAGAATGCATAGAATAGCGGCAAAGGGTCCGTCCGATGGACAACACGATGTCCTGGCGCGATGGCCAGGAGGAGGCAAGGCTCTCTCACGTCTCGGCGTTTAGGCCGAATCACGGCTCTGCAGGCATGTATGGCGCGATTGATCTGGGGACGAATAATTGCCGCCTGATGATCGCGACCCCGACCGCGAACGGCTTCCGGGTCGTCGACAGCTTTAGCCGAATCGTGCGGCTGGGCGAAGGATTGCAAAGCACCGGACGCCTGAGTCCCGCAGCGATGGACCGAACAGTCGAGGCGTTGCATATCTGCGCTGCACGAATGGGACGTCGGCGGCTTCGCCGCTATCGCGCGGTAGCCACCGAAGCGTGTCGCCGGGCTATCAACGGCGCAGACTTCATCCGGCGGGTCCGCCAGGAGACCGGCCTGGACATCACCGTCATCTCGCCGCGCGAGGAAGCTGAACTGGCAATGGAGAGTTGCGCTCCACTGCTACATGACGACCGGTTGTCGCCATCACGCACACGAGCCGTCCTGTTCGACATCGGCGGAGGGTCGACCGAGATTGCCTGGGTACGGATGGACCGGCGGGCTCGTCGCCAGGAACTGGGTGGATATCTGAGCCTGCCCGCAGGGGTCATCACCCTGGCGGAGCAGTTCGGTGAATCGGCGTTCACCGATAGCGGCTATCGGCAGATGGTCGACCTGGTCACACGGCAATTGCGTACCTTCGAGAACGTGCATTGCATCGGCCGTGAAATCAGCCGTGGCACGGTCAGCCTGATGGGGACCAGTGGGACCGTTACCACGTTGGCCAGCATCGCATTGTCGCTAAGTCGCTATAGCCGCATGGCCGTGGACGGAACCATCCTGCTTTCCGGACCCGCGCTGGATGCGATTCGTACTCTCGCCGCTCTTGGGCCATCCGGCCTGCGCCAGCATCCATGCGTAGGGCCGGACCGCGCAGTCTACGTCATGCCGGGATGTGCGATCTTCGAGGCAATCCATGCGATTTGGCCCGTTCCTGAGATCATCGTAGCGGATCGTGGGCTGCGCGATGGTATGCTGCTGCGCATGATACACGATTCGACGGCGATGCCCGTGCCATCGCTTGCTTCTGCCTTGCGCTTTCCGCCCCTTTCGGCCGCAGACCTGTCCCATCCATGAAACGGCCTCCTTCGGCCGGAAACGGCAAATCAAGGGTCCCTGGAAAGGCGCTGCAAAGCAGCGCGACACCGGGTGGCAAGGATGCCAGCGCCGACTCCGGCACCGTGGCATCGAGTCGGACGCATGCGGTCTCTCTGCGCACAGCGCGGGGCCGGACCACGGCCCAACAGCGCTGGCTGAACCGGCAACTGAACGATCCTTATGTACAGGCTGCGCGCAAGCAGGGATGGCGGTCACGAGCCGCATTCAAGCTGATTGAACTGGATGATCGGTTCCATCTGATTCGCCCTGGCATGCGGATAATCGACCTGGGCGCGGCACCGGGCGGCTGGACCCAGGTCACCGTCAAGCGCGGCGCCTCGAACGTGGTCGGGGTCGATCTGCTGCCGGTGGATCCGGTGAACGGAGCGACGATCATCGAGGGAGATTTCAACGAGCCCGACATGCCCGACCGGTTGATGGCGCTGCTGGGCGGCCCGGCCGATCTGGTCCTATCGGATATGGCACCGAATACGACCGGGCATGCGCCGACCGACCATCTGCGCATCATCGGCCTGGCTGAACTGGCATTGGATTTCGCCACGAAGGTCTTGGCACCCAATGGCGCCTTCGTCGCCAAGGTGTTCCAAGGTGGGTCCGAAAAACAGATGCTGCTGCCGATGAAGCAAGCATTCGCGACCGTCCGCCATGCCAAGCCGCCGGCCAGCCGCAAGGAATCGAGCGAGCTTTATGTTATAGCTACCGGCTTCCGCCCCGAGCGGATCCGATCCACGGTCTGAAGCCCGAGAGCGCCCGCGCTGTCTGGCGGGCGCCCCCGATCCGGATCAGGCAGATTGTTCGTCGTGCGACCACAGCCAGGCCGCCCCGCGCACACCCGAACTGTCGCCATGCACGTTGCGTACGATAGGCGTATTGCAGCGCGGGGTAATAACGTAGCGCGGCATCAGCAACGGGACACGTTCGTAGATCGACTGCACGTTGGAGACGCCGCCGCCCAGCACGATAACGTCCGGATCCAGGAAATTGATTGCCATCGCGCAGGCCCGCGCCAGACGGTCCATATATCGATCAAGCGCACCGATCGCAGTGATGTCGCCTGCTTCGGCCGCAGCTTCGATGCCCGCTGTGCTGCGATGACCCGGCCCCTGCCAATCCTGTGCCAGCGCCGACCCGCTAAGATAGCGTTCCAGGCAGCCTTCATTGCCGCAGAAACATTTTGGCAGAGGCATTTCCTCGATTCGCGGCCAGGGTAGAGGTATATGGCCCCACTCGCCGGCGATATGATGAGCACCAGCCAGCAACTTGCCGTCGACGATGATCCCGCCTCCCATCCCGGTGCCGATAATCACGCCCAGCACGACGCTGCGGCCGGCACCAGCGCCATCGACTGCCTCGGACAGAGCGAAGCAGTTGGCATCATTCTCGACGCGAACTTCACGCCCTACGGAAGCGGTCAGGTCGCGACCGAATGGCTGATTGTTCAGCCACGTCGCGTTGGCGTTCTTGATAACGCCGGTATCGGGACTGATCGATCCCGGAATGCCGATCCCGACCGTTCCCTGGCCGCCCAGCTCGGCATCGACGCCGGCGACGAGGTCGCGAATCGCGAGGACCGCGCCATCGTAATGGCCGGGATTTGCGATGCGTCGCCGAATGATCTCATGTCCATCGGCCCGTGCAAGGGCCGCGATTTCGATCTTGGTGCCGCCAAAATCGATCCCGATCCGATAGTCGGTCATGTCCATCCCGTGATCCGTGATATTCTATATGTTGGTTATTTCTTCTATGGTCGGTTGGTCCATGCCGTAAAGACGGTCTTGAACGTTGACCAACGCTGACCACGGCCTATTTACCGGAGCCCCTCCTGCCATGAGCGAGACCGTGCTCGACCTCAAAGGGCTCAATTGCCCTCTTCCCGTCCTTAAGGCCAATCGGACACTGCGATCCATGCAGCCGGGCGAGCGGTTGCGGGTCATTGCGACGGATCGTGCCAGTGTTGCGGATTTCCAGGCTTTTTGTCGGGAAACCGGTCATGCGTTGATTGCCTTCGGAGAGGATTCGGGCGTTCTGTCGTTCGTTATACGGCGGCGGGCGGACATGCCGGTCGAAGCGAATCAGGCGACGTTTCCGGACGTCTGATGTGCGACATTAAAACCGATTTTCTAATTTTTTATTGCTTTTTAGACGCGTGGCCCGAAAGCCACAGCGACCACAAATTCATGCCATACCCCCTATGCCCTTGGCAGATGCGTCTGTCAGGGGGTAATTCCTCCGCCTCATGATGGAAATGTCGTACCCATGACGGATGATCTGTCCAAACTGTCCTTCGAGGACGCTCTGGCCCAATTGGAAGAGATCGTGCGTCAGCTTGAAGGCGGGCAACTCCGGCTTCAGGACGCCATTGCGTCCTATGAGCGTGGCGCCGCCTTGAGGCGGCATTGTGACAGCAAGCTGAGCGAGGCCGAGGCCCGCATTCAGGCGATCATCCAGCGCGCAGACGGCACGCTGGAGACGAGTTCAATGGATTGATGCCCTGATGAGCCAGACAACAGTGAGCGCCCCCGCACCGGATTCCGCGCTGCGCACCAGGTTGCTGAGGGAATCCATGTCCAGTCGGGCCAAGGCCGTCGAAGCGACCATTGACCAACTCCTGCCGCCTGCAGCGGGTGCCGAGGGACGGGTCGTGGAGGCAATGCGGTATGCGACCCTCGGGGGAGGCAAGCGCCTGCGCGGTTACCTGGCTGCGGAAGTCGCCAGCCTGTTCGGTGTCGATCCTGCCCGCTTCAACCGGGTCGCGGCTTCAGTGGAGATGCTGCACGCCTATTCGCTGGTGCATGACGATTTGCCTGCCATGGATGACGATGACCTGCGCCGCGGCCAGCCTTCGACGCATCGGAAGTTCGATGAAGCCACTGCCATCCTGGCTGGCGATGCGCTGCAGACGATGGCATTCGAGATCCTGTCCGATGCCGCAACCCATTCTGATGCCGCCATTCGGATCGGCCTGGTATCCGCCCTGGCGGCGGCATCAGGCGCAGCCGGCATGGTTGGCGGGCAAATGATCGACATGGCGGGTGAAGGTCGCGCCCTTTCCCTGCCTGAAGTCGAGAGGCTGCATGCCCTCAAGACCGGCTGTCTGATTCGCTATGCAGCAGAATCGGGAGCCATCCTGGGTGACGCGGATCTGTCGCTGCGCACCCGTATTGCGGCATATGGGCGCGATTTGGGTGCGGCGTTTCAGATTGCCGATGACGTGCTGGATGCCACGGCCAGTGCCGAAGAGCTGGGCAAGACTGCAGGCAAGGATGAAGCCGCTGGCAAATCCACCTATGTCGCCCTGTTAGGTGTCGAAGGGGCCGCGCGCGAGGCCCGCCGGGTTGCCGAGCGGGCGCAGGCGTATCTTGATTGTTTTGGTGCCGAGGCCGACAGGCTGCGAGACCTTATCCAATACGTGGTTGACCGCAGGAGCTGAGAGCGATGTCCGAACAACAGGCTGGGGGACCGGAGCGCGAGGGCGCGGTTCCGACGCGCGGGCGCTTTCCGCTTTTGGACCGGGTTTCGTATCCGGCGGACCTGCGCAACCTGTCGATCGAGCAATTGAGGCAGTTGGCGGAGGAATTGCGGGCCGAGACG
>NZ_JABXXP010000026.1 GCF_013376155.1 Nguyenibacter vanlangensis | reverse complement strand
CGATCGCCTCCAGCATCTCCAGCGCCTGCCGGCCGATGGCGGCGTGGGACGGCGCATCGGTCGGCCCCTGCCCGACATAGGCGACCAGGCACGCCGCCGCGACTCCGCCGCGCCGCAGCTTGGGCAGATCGACATGGCGATAGGACGTATCCTGGGCAAAATCACCCCGGTCGGGCCAGGGGATGTCGATATGGGTATCGACCGTCAGGATGGAACGGTGCAGGGACTCGGGATCGGTCATTCCGCCATTCTAGATCATGCCGCCGCCAGGTCGAAGACCCCGTCACGCATCCCCTGGCATGCATCCTCTGTCACACATCCCCCTGTCGGGTCCCCTGCCGAGTCCCCCGTCGGGCATCCCCCGTCGCATATCCCCGCGTCGCGCATGGTGCGCCCCGTCCGGGGGCGCACCATGCCGGTCCCGCCCGGCGGCCGGCCGATGCAGGCGACCGATGCGGGCAATCCGCGCAGGCGATCAGTGCTGGGTTTCGGCATTGATCGGAATGCGATGGCCCTGCGGGGCCTCGGCCCCTTTCGGCAGGGTCACCGTCAGGATACCGTTCTGGAACCGGGCGGTGGCCTGGTCTTCCTTGATGCCGGACGGCAGGGCAAGCCGCCGCTCGAACCGGCCATAGCGCCGCTCGCTATAGCCGCTGGTCTTGTCGGCGGTTTCCTGGCGGCGCTCGCCGCAGATGCACAGCACGCCGTTATCGACGCTCAGCGTGACGTCTTTCTCGGTCAGGCCCGGCAGTTCGGCGGTGACGCTCAGCGCCGTGTCGGTCTCGGCCACTTCGACGCTGGGCCAGGTGCTGCCCGTCGGGCTGCGCGGATCCCATGCCTGCATGAAATCGTCGAACAGCCGGTCTATTTCGCGCTGGAGACTGACGAACGGGCCGCCCTGCCGTTCCTGCGCAGGCATCGGGACCCTGCTTTCATCCCGCCCCCAGGGCATAAGAGAACGCATAGCCATGGAACTATCCCCTTCTGCATGTCTGCATGGCCGTCCCTGAACGCCCGCGCGTCCGGGGCCGGCCGACGGGGCAGGGGGCCGCACAGGCCGCACGGGCCGCCCTGTCCGCCGAACCCCGCCCGGGATCCGGCCCCTGGAAGCTGGGATGCCCCCATCCGGAATCAAGGGCCCGGGGCCCCGGCCCCGTTCCAGCCAGGCCCCGTTCCGGCTCCCGCATCCGCATCCGGAACAAACCGCGAAACGCGTGGCCCAGCCTGCTGGCCCCGGCATCGGCGAAAACGATCCACAGACTCACCCACAAGGGTACCCCCGGATTCTGTGGATAAGCGACCGGCCCCCCAGAGGCGGCGATACGCGCGCCGATGGCGGAAAACCGCCAAATTGGGGATTCCCTTCTGACGGGGCGCAGATTCCGCTTGCTTTTGGGAACGACACCGGATTCGCCACAAGGGTAAATAATTCACAGCCGCGAAAAACGGTGATGATCCGCCCAACCGCAACGGGCGCCCGCTACCGTCCGGGGCGTCGGATTCAACGAATTGCCCACGGAAATGGGGCCATTATCCACCGGAATGGCACCCCTTTCTCGGCATGATTGCCGCGACTGTCGATTGGGCGCCCGCAATGGCAGTTTTCGTCCACAGGGTCAACATGCCTCGCCCGCGCCTTGGTGATCGACGGCCCGGGTTGCCGCCCGGGATCGGCTGACGGGGTAGCTTCGCGTCACCTTTGTCCAGGAGGTGCACCTGTTCGTCACTGTAACGAAAAAAGCGCGCCGATGATGTATAGGACTTGCGGAACACCAGATGGCTGACCGCCATGCGTCCATGAATAAAAGGAAGCGGCAAACCTGCGGCCCTGCCGGTCAACAGGCGGCGTTTGGAGGAAGGAAAACCAAGGGTTTGCCTTCCCCGCCATGATCTCCCGCATCAAGAGAACCCGCATCAAGAGAATCAGAGCCGACGCCGTTCGTCACTTCACATACGAATCAGTGGCTACGTCCTTTGGTATGAACGGCTTGAAACGCTTCTCCATCTTCATCAGCATCGCGTGCTGCCTCTGGATCTTCAGGCGGCACGCGAACTGGGGCGCATGACTCAGGCTGTACGTCAGGCAGGCCGCATGCCCGAAATGGTCGACTTGTCGATCGCGGCTACAGCGATGATGAAAGGCTATGTCGTACTGACCCGTAACCTGCGACCCTTCAGAGGTGTCACAGCCCTTGACCCAAGCCTGTCGGCTTAAGGCTAGCAGGCAACGCTTTCTTACAGATAAGGCGTATCGTGCGCATCTTTCATACGGCGCGCTTCATTCAGAGCCGTGGCGAAGCGAGATCGCGTTGTCTGTCCCATACGGCTCATACCGCATGCATCCCGCATTCGTGCAATGGCGTCGTCGTCCGAGCTTTCGATGGCGATGGCGCGGTACGCCAGGTCCACGAGGGCCGCAAGAGGGAATATAGCCGGGTCCAAGGGTTTTTCCGCCGTTAATGACGTCAGGGGCAATCGTGGGACGACAGGCTGGTGATCCGACCATAGAAAAGTGCCGACATCTTCCTCGGTGCGCGCCATTGATGAGGGTATAGCGCTCTGGACGCGTTCACGAATCTCACGGCCGACGCGACTGAAGCCGTGTGCCCGTGACAGGGTCTGAATAAGAACGTCTTCGCGAATGACTTTTGCCTGATCGACTGTGCGGACGATAAGGCGAGTCAGCATCGGAAAATAATCGTTCTGTGTAAATCTGGATGGATCAGCCTCGATATCCGAACTGGTCGCGTCATCTGACGGAATATGTTCGGGTGCCTTTGCGTAAAGAGGCTCTAAATGCCCGATCCCTTCGGGTGAAGGTTCTATGGCAGGTTGATCAGTAACAGATTCAAACTCCGAGGTTTCGGCAGGTACAACAGGATCCTCTTCGCGCTCATTCAAAGTGGCGTTCAGCAGTGCTTCAGCTTTTGCCGCATCCCGCTCGGCCTGGTCAGCGCGCTCCTGACGGACAATCTCCAGAAAGCCTTGCAGGGCAGCGTCGATCCGTTCAACCTCGCGAGGGGCATTCGTCCACCAGTCCGTGGACCAGATGCGCAGAATATTCCAGCCGAGATTTTCAAGAACAGCCTGTCTCAGGCGGTCGCGATCACGTGCTGTCGCGCTCCGATGGTATGTGGCGCCATCGCATTCTATGCCCGCGAGGAATGTACTGGGTAAATCGGGATCAATGACGCCAAGATCCACACGGAAACCGGAAACACCGACCTGTGTCGTTACCTCCCAGCCTTTTGCCCGAAGCAACGTCGCAACTTCGACTTCGAAGATACTGTCATATCCTCCCACAGACCCTTCGTGTGCGCCGGCAAGAGCCACAGCGCCCCGTTCCGCGAATAGAAGGAAACGGCGCAAGTCCCGGACACCGGCCGCGCGCGTCCGCTCTATCGCAATCTGATCACCCCGCAGTGAGCCAAACACGATTAACTGTTCACGAGCACGGGTGATCGCAACATTGAGACGACGTTCCCCTCCATCGCGGTTCAGGGGGCCAAAATTCATGGAGATTTTACCTGCGATGTCAGGCCCGTAAGTGAGCGAGAAAAGCATGACGTCGCGCTCTTCGCCCTGCACGTTTTCCAGATTCTTCACGAGCGTCGGCTCATGAGCCTGCTCTCCCGTGAATCTTTCAAGCGCAGGGTCTTTGCGGACTTCAGCGTCCAAAAGGTCGACAATCAGTTTCTGCTGCTCTCCGTTGAAAGTGACGATACCGACCGAGCGATCGGTACCATCGCGCATGATCCGGACAGCCTCGGCAACCACCATCCGCGCCTCCGCAGGATTGGTGTGAGATCCATTCTTGCCGGGTTCATAAATCCCTTTCGGGACAAAGCGGAAAGAGACTGCCTGATCCGCCGTAACCGGTGACGGAAAGGTGACCAGATCGCCGCTGTAGTACGCCTGATTCGAAAAAGCGATCAGGCTTTCGTGACGACTGCGATAATGCCATTCCAGACTGATGGCCGGGACCCCCGCGCCGAGGCATTCGTCGAGGATCGAGTCAAGATCGGTCATCTCATCGGATGTATCAGCATCAGCCGCCGCCCGGCCCGCCGTGAAGAAATCCGTCGGTGGCAACTGCTTGGGATCGCCAACCACGATGACCTGCTTGCCGCGACCGATGGCGCCAATCGCGTCCCATGTCGCGATTTGGGACGCTTCGTCGAAGATAACAAGATCGAACGGATGTGCATCGGCGGGCAGATACTGCGCGACCGATAACGGACTCATCATGAGACATGGCGTGAGGGTTCGAAGGGCTCCCGGCATCTTTTCCGCCAGTTGACGGACTGGAAGATGACGGGATTTCTTGGCGATCTCGCGCGTCAGAACCTTGTATTCCGGATCATGCTGTCGCACGGCCTCGCCGGGAATACGCCCGGCAAGGCGTGCCCGGATCAGACGAATGGCCAGGGTTTTCAGCTTTTCGTCCAGTTCGCGGAACCTGATAATACGCCCTTCATGGGTCGCAGCCACGAAATTGCTCAGCAGGGCAGAATCACTGACTGCGTGCATGGTCCACCAGCGCGCATAATTCGCTTCGAAAACGGCCAGCACGTCATCCCGCGCGACCAACCCATGCTCAATGGCCTCTATCATGGGTGTCAAACCGAGCTGCGCGGATTGATGGCAGGCACGGCGCCATGAACACCAGTCGCGAAGTTCGCGACTGGCCTCTTTCCAGTCCCGCAGCCTGTCTGCGGTCTGTTCGAGCCAACCGGGATTTTCGGGGGGAGCCAACCGAGTAACGTCGCTGGCACTACAGCTACCCAGTGTTTTCATGGCGGCATCAAGTTCGTTAAATGCAGCGAGATAACGGGTCAGGGATGCGTGGACTGTTCCGCCGGGTGCGAGGAGATCCTGACCTTCTGCCAGCAGAGTCCTGAGATGGGCACGGGCAGTGAGCAGTTCCCCGGTTTCGGCGATGCAGCCTGCCAGGCGAGTGCGCGTTTCTTGTCCCCAGTCAAACGCGGCGTTGATTGCGTCGAAATCGGTATCCAGACCTTGCCACATCGAACCGATGCTTGTCCTGTGAGGGGCATTCCCGAGTTTTTCAAGAAGGGCCGCGCGTTCGACCAGAGCTTCGAGATCGTTCTCGCAGTCTTCAGGCAGGGAGATGGCATGAGGTTCAAGCCGTTTGCGGATAGCCTTCTGCCCCATGGAACGCGCAAGCAGCCATTTTTCTTTGACGGAACGCCATTCTGCAAGGGTTTCAGCCAACGGAAGGGCGCGTATGCCGTCTTTCCAGCGGGTATCAAGATCCGCTGTCAGAGCGTGGCACCGCGCAACAGGTTCCCGTTCCAACAATACAGCATCGCGGATTTCGCGTGCGCTTTCTGCAAAGCTCCATGCCGCTGCATGGGGCGACAGAAGATGCGAGCAAAATGCCCTGATCTGCTCAAGCCGCTGAAGAGAGAGATTATTCCGAGGTAGAGAAAGCGCCCTGATAACACTCTGCGCCGCTTCTTTCAGCGTATCGAGCGCGGAGAGTGTTCCATTGACGGCGTCAAGCAGTCGGGCTTCCCAGAGCGGTGACCAGTCCGTCTGCTCAAGACCGGCCAGTCTGGGCGAGACAACGACGTCTCCGATGCGCGCATAGAGGGTCGCCAGATCTTCAACGGACTGGACCAGTGCGTCGTAATCGGCTTTTGAATGAACATCAGCATTGGCCCATTTAAGAGGAATACGTAAGACGGATGCTTCCTGAGCGCGAAGAGTGACCCCAATTCCGCGATAAGGCGTCCAGCCATTGCGACGGGGCGTATGAAGGTCGCGAACGTACGCGTTCAGTTCGGTGCGAATGGTGTCCAGCGTCTGCTTCGTCCGCGAATATTCCTCAGGCTGGAAATCCTCAAGCACAGCCTGTGCTGTCTGGAACTGTTGCAGTACCGCCATCTTGTTCGCCTTGGGCGAGAACAGATCCAGACAGAATTCAGCGATGCCCAGTTTCGCCAGACGCGCACGCACCACTTCAAGCGCCGTCCGTTTTTCAGCCACGAAAAGTACCGTACGGCCCTGCGCGAGCGTATTGGCAATGATATTGCCGATTGTCTGGCTTTTCCCTGTGCCTGGCGGTCCGATCAGGACGAAGTTTTCGCCTGCTGCGGCGCGTGCGATGGCCTTGAGTTGAGATGAGTCGGCTTCCATCGGGCAGACGAGATCGGCTCTGGCGAGAGCGTCGTCGAGGTCGCCAGCAGGATCAAATCCGTCCGATAGAGCAGAACCTGTCTGCTTGCCGTCCTTGACCCCGTTCAGCAGGCTGCTCGCGACATCGTTTGTGGCAAGATGATCTTTTCGTTCCAGCAGATCCTTCCACATCAGGAATTTCGCGAAGCTCAATGTCGTCAGACTGACGTGCTCACGAATTTCCCATCCCGGAATATGTCGAAGATGCAACCGGAAGGCTTCGATGATTTTTGGAACGTCAAGGCCGGACTCATCTTCCGGAAGTGTCTCTCCTTCCAGCAGGGGAATCCGGATATCGTATTCCGCACGCAGCATTTCCAGCAGCGTTGTGTTGATACGGGTTTCATCCCCATGCGCCCGTAGCGTGAATGGTGATTTGATGCTCGCTCTCTCCAGAATGACCGGGACGAGAATGAGAGGAGCGAGATACGGCCTGGATTTATCCTGCGATGTCCAGGCCAGAGCTCCGATCGTCAGGAAAAGCACATTCGTGCCGCCTTCCTGTTCGGAACTTCTGGCATGTCGATAAATTTCGGTCAGTGCGGTCTGAAGCTTGTCTTCCTTCCGCTGAACGACGATCTCGCGTCGCTTGAGAGCTTCCAGGGCATACGCTCTGGAGGCATCTTCATGATGTCGTCCCTGATGGAGTGCCTTGTTTCTGGGATCATCGTCGTCCATGAGCCCAGGCGCTGCGACAAAACGAAGCGGCCTGGCATTGCTGCCCGAGCGCATCTCCGCCACCATGTCTTCCAACGCCGCCGGATCAGGACAGTCGAGTTCAATCAGTTGCCGATCTGACCTGGGGAGGTTCAGCAGCCGGTTCCGCGCGGACATATCGAGCAGGCGATTGCACCATCGCTGCACGCGGTCTGCCGGACGATCTGGCAGGCGTTCTTCCTCGCGGTCCTCACGTAAAGGGGGAGGAGCCTCGAATGCCGGTTGTCCGGCTGAGTCATCGGGTACGGCTTCGGACGCCTCCTCACCGGGCGATGCGGCAGAGGTGGAGAGGGGGCGAATACGGCGCAGGCGTGCCCGGTGAATATCGATAACTTCGCGGAACGCGTCCTGATCGTCGTCGTCTATTTCGCGCAGATGGGCCTCGCCGTGCTCACATGCGGCGGTGAAGCTGGGCTTGCGTGCTGCCGTCACAAAAGTCGTTTCAAAGACACGCAGATCGTCGAGCTTCAGGCGGTTGCGAATGCCCGGCAGATCCTGGACCACCGACGACCCCGCATCCTGCTGGGCCAGCCACAGACCCGCGAAGGCGTGCCCGCGTGTCAGAACGATCAGAGGACGCAGACCAATGGCTTCGAGACAGGCTGCAAACAGAACGGTCGTATCGAGACAGGTCGCCAGACGTTCCTCGACGACCTGTGTCGGAAGACGGATACGCTGGCCGTTTTCCACGAAAGATGCGGGCGGATTGATGTAGGTAATATCCAGTGCACAAATGGCGCACCACAACGCCTGAGCCTGCGCCCATACACGCGTCTTGTCCCCCTGATAGCCTTCTAGCGAGGGGGATTGTCCGGCTTGCCGGAGGATCTCGGACGCACTGCGCAGGATACGGGCAATAGCGGGGTCGTTGGGAAGTACAAAGGCCGCCAGGATGTCGGGGATACCGGACAGCCCGCCCCACTCATTGCGGGCAAGCATCCGGATGTCGCGTGTTACCCTCGCGAGTTCCTGTTCTCCCGCACGGGCGACGATGGTCACCACGGCTTTTGATGCTTCGGTCTGGGCAGAGAGCAATGACCCATCCAGTGTCAGGTCACGATCGTTGAGAACCCGAAGTTCATCGGGACCGACCTTCTGGAGCATCCATGATCGAGGGGTCAGAAAATGCGGTTCGCTGGTGATGCTTACCTCAACTAGATGATATGTATTTTCGCTCTTGTTGTCGAATTTCAGCTCTTCAAGAATTGGTACGCTATTCTCCCATAGGCTGGCGTTGACCGTTTCTTGTAAGACGATCCGAAGTTCGGGCTTTTTTTCATCTGTGGCGATTTCAACGTTGTCGGCAGTGTGTTCGTGGTCGGCTGTCACTGAAATCTCCACAACGCTCGATAACCTCATGCCTGCGCCTATGACCTCGCTGAGCGCAACATGAAGAAAGATCCATACTTTGTTACAGAATACTGTCAGGGATCAGGGCGTGATTTTCAAGTGACCTTCAAGCGATTCATACCCTCATCTGCGTGACGATACATATCTGACCGAACAAGACCGCTTAGCCGGGATCGAAGAAATCCAGATCGATCCTCTTGATCTCTATGGCGCGGCTGACACGCACACCCACGCCATGTTCGATCATCAGATCGGCAAGCGCTGCGCCGTCAATCAAAATGACGCGCTGGCTCAGATGGCGTACGAATTCAATAGCCGGAGCGCTGAACGACGATGTGGTGACGAACACGCCCTTGTGCGATCCGTGTCCCACAAGCGAGCCAACAAATGCTTGTATGTCAGGGCGCCCGACGCTGACATGGGCGGCATAACGCTTCGCCTGCACGTAAATCCGGTCCAGCCCAAGGCGATCTTCGTTAATCACGCCGTCAACGCCACCATCCCCCGTGCCGCCAAGGCGTTTTGCCGCATCTTCATGATTGCCGCCGTAGCCCATAGCGACCAGCAGATCGACAATCAGTTGTTCAAAAAATGCAGGACTTTGTTGCAGGATCTGATCCAGAAGATCCGTGCGCAGTTCGGACATCAGTTCCGTGTGGGCTGCCTCAATCCGCTCTTCAGGGGTCTGGCTCTCCGTCACGGTAGCGTCGGTCGTCACTGATATGGTTGTCTGTTCCGTAACCCCTTCTGATTTACCACCGACAAAGCTGACAAACGACGGATACTGCTCAAGCATGGCGCGCGTAATGGCAGGTGGGCCGGACGCAAGAAGTTCACTGCCCTCCGGCGTGATCGTGAACCAACCCCGCGCAGGAGAAGAAAGTAAACCCGCCTTCATCAGATACGTCTTGGCCCAGTGAACACGGTTGGGCAACAGCCTTTGTGTGCCGCTGGGAAGCAATGCGGCCCGGTCTTCCGATGACAATCCAAACTCGTCCGCAATCGCCTCGGCGACGTCCGGCACGCGGCGGATGCCCGTGGCGGCGAGACGCAGGACGGGCAGCATGAGGGATTGATAATCAGGAACGGCCATGGTGCTGGATCAAACCTCGTATTGGCATTCGGCGAGTGTGAGCCCCAGTTCCTGCTGATACTGCCACCTGAACTCGTCGCGATAGACGATGGTCCAGTCCGGCAGTTCTGCTTTCAGGGCACAAGCGATGTCGAGGCCAGAGGCTGTGAAGCCCTCCAGATCAAAAGGCGCCCGCTTTTCCCGCGGCAAGAAATCTTCATACTCGCTCGCCCATCTTTCCCATGCCTCCAAGCGTGCCTTGAGAGCACCCGTGATCGGAAGATCTTCGTAAAACATCGGATCACCTGTGCTGGTCCAGAGGCAGTTTGTCAGGTCCCCGCCCATGGCGAGCCATTGGTCAGGTGGGAGCGGTGGTTCGTCGGTCATGCCTTGCGTCCCCGTTTCGGCTTGGGAGCAGCAGCGCACTCGGCCCGGATGCGGTCGAGCAGAATGCTGGCAGGTTCGTCATTCGGATCCTGCGGGACGAGTTCACCCCGGAAGGCCTTGGCAAAAAGGGAGGATTCGAGGCGGTCGAGGAGGGTCAGAGCGTGTTGGGATTCGCTTTTAAGACGGTCAGCGTGGGCGAATAAGGCGTCAAACGATTTGACCACATGCGCTCTAACGTCAGAAGGAGGAACAGGTATCAATAATTGCTTTACGAGTTTCCCGTTGATTTTTGGCATATTGCCTGCAGTGCCTGTTGCATTTTCCCGGAAATACTGACGCGTATTTGGAGAGTTTAAGAAATACCAAATTAGTCGTGATAAGTTTTCGTCTTCCACTCGCACGCGTATCATTAAATCAGGGTAAATATATTTTTTTTCTGGCCCATAAAATATTGCGGAAATGCCTAGATGCTCAAGTGCATTGGCTCGTTGAATTAGTATATCTCCATTTTTCAACCAAAACTTCGAATCGTGTGGTACTGTCTCGTGAATACGCTTTATCGCGTTGTTGTCCAAGCGGATATAACCGCTTGTGGTTGCGGTTAGTTTTAGCGAAAGTGTGCCTTGTGCGGTGTTATCAGTTGATGGCGACCAACCATTTGACGGTCCATCAGATACTAAATCTTGTAATCTGGCGGTTGGCCATTTGGAGTTTGTAGAAAAAATTTCTTGGGTTGCTTTATGCTTTAGATGCTTTCTCAACACCTGAACACGTTCCAACTCTACCCGGGCGCGGGCGATGCGGGCGGTCAGGCTGTCCAGTTTGGCGACGATGCGGCGTTGTTCGGCGAGAGGGGGGAGCGGCACCTTAGCATCAGTCACATCTCGATCGCTCACTGCCGGATAGAGCGTCCCGTCTTGCTTGAGACTAACTTCTTCAAGAAATTCTCGAGAGCAAATCAAGAGAAATATGTATCTGGTGTCAACTAATTCATGCGTGCGAATTACACACATTCCCGTCGAAGTTAGCTGATTATCGAGTTCTTTCGGAACCAAGGAAATATTTTTTAAATATGGCCGCACGGTCGAAAAAACAATATCTCCCTCTTTGATGACCCTTCGGGCTCTGGACGGCGCATCTTTCCCGAGCAGAAATTTTGGAGATACGATTTTCTGTATTTTGTTATCTATCGACCCTATTTCTACATATGAAAACTTCCGTTCCGGGGTAAGTCTTGGGTCAATCACTTCATAATCAAGCATTAAGCTGCCGAGATCTGTCTCTACCCACCCTTTAGGCAACATCACTCCGCTGCCTCCGCGCTAACATCTACTGCATCGCGTTCAAGTTCCGCCATCAGTGCAACAATCTCTTCCAACGCTGATTTCAGATGCCCTTCGATAGCAGCAGCAATATCCTCCGGTGTTTGCAGACCGTCTTCGGCTTGATCGGTCGTGTCTTTCAGCCATGTGATATCGAGATTGTCGCCACGGGCCGCGATTTCCTTGCGTGTGAAACGACGGAAGCGGCCTTCCTCGCCCTGATCCTTGCGTTTGGCGCGTCCGTTGCGGTCTGGGCCAAAGGCTTTGACGAAATCATCCAGATCGCGGGTTTGGAACGGGTTCGTCTTGCCATAGGACGGCGCGCCGGAACGGGCGTCGTAGATCCAGACGGCTTTTGTCGCGTCCTTCACCGGCGCCTCGTCTTCCGAACGAGTAAAGAACAGCACGTTGGTTTTCACGCCTTGCGCGTAGAAAATGCCCACGGGCAGACGCAAAATCGTATGCAGGTCACACCAGTTCATCAACCGCTGACGCAGGGCCTTGCCGCGTCCGTCGTCGAACAGCACGTTATCCGGGACGATCACGGCGGCGCGACCACCCGGCTTCAGGGCACGGATACAATGTTCCACGAACGGAAGCTGATAGGAGGACACCGTAGAGGTGATCGTCAGATCGTCGCGCGTCGGCGGCCCGCCGGCGGGGCCGAAAGGCGGGTTGGTCAGGATCAGATCGACATTTTTGAACTGCGGGCTCGCACCGGTCGGGCTGAGCGTGTCGCCGGGCACGACGTTGTTCGGGTCGATGCTGTGAAGATAGAGATTCATCAGCAGCAGGCGATAGGTATCGGGGACGTTCTCGATGCCGCGTAAGGCCTGCTTGATCTGAAATTCCTTTTCCTTGTCCGTTTCTAGATCAAAGTAACCGTCCGTCTCGGCCTTCATGTGTAGATTGGCGGCAATCAGGAAGCCGCCAGTGCCGCAGGCTGGGTCTTCGATGATCTCGCCTGCTTCCGGCTGCATCAGGCGCACCATGACGTCGATCAGGGCACGGGGCGTGAAATACTGACCGGCGCCGCGTTTGGTCTCTTCCGCCATACGTTGGAGCAGGCCTTCATAGGCATCGCCAAAGGAATCGCGCTCTTTCGTGAACCAGTGCAGTTCGTCGATCGCGTTGATCAGTTTCCGCAGGTTCGCTGGATCACGCACGATGGTCGCGGCATTCTGGAAGATGGAGACAATGGCGCGGTCCGAAACCTTCTCTCCATCCCCAAGGTCGATCAGGGCCTGCCGATAGAGTTTGAGAACCTCGGTTTCGTTGACGCTTTTCAGGGTTTTCCAGCGGTATTTTGCGGGAATGTGCGTCTCGTCCTTCTGCTCGGACGCCATCTTCAGAAAGAGCAGATAGGTCAGTTCCGTGACGTATTGCTGATAGGTGACGCCATCCTTGCGGAGCAGGGCGCAGAGGCGCCAGAGCTTGTTCACCAGATCGGCAGCGGGATTCATACGTCAGACACTTCCTGTTACGCGGCTTGGCCTCCCTCTGATCCGTCAGACCAGATGGCGGCATTGAGGTCCTTCAATACATCACCCAGGCCAGAATCAAAGGTCTGGTTGATCACGTCAAAGCCGCCCTGCTGTGCAAACAGCGGGTCGGACAACAGCGCCGGGTCGCCCACGGGCTGGTCTTTCAGGGCGCGGCCGATACGGTTCAGCCACTGGGCCTGTTTCGGTGTCCAGTTCCGGGAGGCGAGGATCTTCTGCACGCCGTTTTCCACGCGGGTCGCATAAGGCACCAATGGGTCGCCAAGAGCCGCCTGCCGTACGAAGCCCAGGATGTGTGCGGCAATGTCGGCGTTGCGTGCGGTGCCGTACGCGCGGCGGAGGCTGGCTTCAGAGAAGCCGTTCTCGTCCAGTGCCGTGGCGAGGTCCTTGAGGTCCTGCCGCGTGAGGTCGCGCGGTTTCTGCGTTGCCGCGATCAGGGCGGGCAGCGCGTTCATGTTGGCGCGGATATAGGTCTCGAAACTTTCAATGTAATCGGCCGGGCTGGCCTGTCTGCCGAATGTATCGGTGATGGAGACAAGCTCGTCCTCATGCTCCGAGATATAGATGCCGTTTGGGCGTGGGCGGCTCCCCGCCTGGTCGAGCACGGTCACCAGGGATGGATGTCGTGCGAACAGGTCCGCCGTCGCCGATGGTGGTGCGTCACGTAGCTGGTCCGGCAAGTCGGTCAGGGGGCCGAGCACGGCTTCAAGCGGTGCTGCGTATTCCGGTGCGACGTGACGGGCGCGCTGACGCAGCTTGACGACGATCTGATCGCGGACCCAGGCGCGGTCTTCCTCCGTGGTGGCGCGATTCAGGTCGCCCAGCAGGGTGGCGAAGCTGAGTGATGGATTGACGACCACCGGCTTCATGTCAGTGACGGTTTGCAGGTTGGCGTAAATGTCCACCGCGTCGAAAATGCGGAAATATTCTTTGCCGATCTCGTCGCATCGGCGTGTGGCTCGGCCGATCATCTGGTCATACAGGATGCGGCTGTTGACGCGGCGTACGAAAACGAGATTGACGATGGAGGGGATGTCGATCCCTGTGGTCAGCAGATCGACGGTGACGACGTATTTCGGGCGAGGGTCACTTCGGAAGATCTTGATGCGTTCGTTCGGGCGATCCACCTCACCGGTGATCTTCTCAACCATGTCATGCGGTTGGGAGCCATATTCTTCTGTTAACGCCTCACGCAGCGCATTGATCAGAATATCGGCATGGGTATCGCGGGCCGCGAAGATCAGCGTCTTGCCGGGCTTGTCAGGCGGGCATTCCAGCGCGACGGCGGTGGCCACCGCACGGTTGAAGGCTTCCGTATGGACCTTCTTGTTGAATTCGGCGACCTCGAAATCAATTTCGTCTTCAAGATCAAAGAGATCGACTTGGTTGGTGCGGGAGTCCACGACGGCGACTTCTTCGCCCGCGTTAAAATGGATGCCCGTCTGGCTGAGGGCTGTCGTGATGCGACGTGGCGGCCGATGGTCGATAAGATGCCCTGCGATGACGGCCTGACGATAGCTGTAGTGAAAGACCGGCGCGCCGAAAATCTCTCTTGTATGCAGGGCCGGCGTTGCCGTCAGGGCGATCTGGGTGGCGTCGAAATAATCGAGGACACGGCGATAGGCGGACAGGTAGTCGTCCAGATTACGGAACCCGAGATCGTCATCCCTCAGCTCGGCATCCAGCACATAACCGCGATGGGCCTCATCGACGATGATGAGATCGTAGCTGCCAGGCGTAGGGTGCTGGCCGTCCGGGTTGTCAAAGAGACGGCGGATCATGGCCTGTACGGTGGAAACCTGCACCCGATCCTCAAGGTCGGGAATGGCTTTGTCCATTCCGGCGATCGGAAAGATCTTGTCGAATTTGAGCAAGCTGGCGGTTTCGGTATTGCTCATGGAATCCAGCGTCTGGATACCAAGGGCTTTACGGTCGACCAGAAACAGAATGCGCCGGAACCGCTGGGCGCGCAGAAGCTCGTACATCAATGCAATAGCAAGGCGGGTTTTCCCGGTTCCGGTCGCCATGGCGATGAGAAGACGACGCTGCCCGCTGGCGATTGCCGCTTCGACGGCGTGGATCGCTTCAACCTGATAATCACGCAGGCCTGTGACGCCCAACTGGCGGTCGATATGTTCCAGAGCTGCGGGATCGAGCTTCTGCTCCAGTCTCGCGGTCAGATCGCGTGGGGAAAACCAGTCCATCAGGGCGCGCTGGGGCTCGCCGGTGCGTGCGTCCCAGAACCAGATGCCGGAGAGGGTTTCCAGCCTTTTGAAATAGGGGCGGCCATTGGTCGCGAACACGAACGGGACGCGAAACGCCGCGGCATCGTCTGACGGGGTGAAGGTCAGTCGTTGTGCGGGCGCAAGGAGAATATCCCGACCATAGCGTCTGGACTGTCCGAGGTGTTCCGCAACGTTCTTGATGGCGGGTTTGGCTTCGATGACGCCTACGGCCTGACCGTCAATAAAAAGCGCATAATCGACGCGACCGCTTTCGGTCGGCCATTCCGCAATGGCAATCGCCTGTCCGGCTTCCGGGCGTGTGCCTTTGGCATGCCGGAGCGTTTTGCTATCCACATCCCAACCTGCGGCACGAAGCTGCGCGTCGATGAGTGCGCGTGTGGTTGCCTCGTCGATCTCCAGTTCCTGCGCTTTCTGATCGGCCATCTGCGCCAGATCCGAAAGCTCAGCCGCAGGCGCGGCGATGGCCTGAGCCTGCACCTGCGCCAAAGTGCGTTCGGCCAACTGGCGTTCGCGGTCCGCTTCGGCGGCGTAGTTTTCCCAGAAAACTCTGTCGTCGGCCTCCCTGGCCGCGCGTTCCCGCAGGGTTGTCTGCGCAGCAATGGCTTCCTGCGCGGCCAATCGAGCCTTGGCCTCGGCATCCGCGCTTTCGTTGACAGCCTTGCGAAGTGCTTCGATTTCCTCGCGTAGCGCGGGTGTCGCGTCTTCCGGCGGCTGTGGCGGGACGAACGGTCCGCCTCGGAAGTTCATCGCCCGGTTATAAACCTGATGAAACCAGATCCCGATCAGCCGCGCCATCTTCAGCGCTTCAAGCGCTTCGGAGCGTGTGCCTGCATTTTCATGAACGGCTGCGTTGCCGACGCGCTTGATGTGAAAGAACAGGTCGGCAATCTGCCGTTGCAGTAATCCGCGTCTCTGAAGGACGCGAAGCACGTCGTCAAAGGTGGCGTGCGTGTCGGGCAGCTCACCATGCCTGGCGGCGATATCCTTGACCGTCAGTTCCGCAAACTGCCGCGTCTTGATGAGAGATGTCGGCGGATCGAGAAGGAAGAAATGTTCGGCGAGCTGGCCCAGTTTGGCCAGTTCCGGCGCCTCTTTCGCCAGAAAGGCGAAATTGCCCGCCTGTTCCGCCATCCCCTTCATCCGTCAGACCTTTACCGCGATCCCTTCTGCAAAAATAATCTCCGCCATAAGATCGCTATAGTCAAACCGAAGTCAAACCGAGCATCGGATGATGGTGACTGGATAATTGACGGGTCTCCGCCAGTGCCAGCAGCTCTGCGGTATCACGTGCCGAAACCAGCGACGCCTCGTCCGCAATCCAGAGCTTGCGTGGCGCTCTGTATCGCCAAATCGGCGAGTACCATCGGCTACCCCCGGTCATACCTCGCAAACACCCCGGCCCACGGCAACCAAAAGCACACGCCAGCAGCCAGCGAACACATAAAAACGGCAGTTTTTCGGGGATTCTCAAACGCCGACAGGCAGCGGCAAACACGAAAATGGTGCCCAAGGGCGGAATCGAACCACCGACACTGCGATTTTCAGTCGCATGCTCTACCAACTGAGCTACTTGGGCACCGGGCCGTGGTCCGGCGGGGCGAAGCGACCGGGGCCGGTCCGCCGTGGGGGTGTGATCTATCCCACCTCATCGTCGGGATCAACCCGTCTCGACTCGTTTTCGTCAAAGATTTGCGATCCCTCGTCGCTGTCGGGCACGCGATAGCGTTCGGTGAACCAATGGCCCAGATCGATATCCGCGCAGCGCCGGGAACAGAACGGACGGAATGTCGGGTCGCCGGGCCGGCCGCAGATCGGGCAGGGGGGCAGTGCAGTCGGTTCAGTCACGGTCATGGCTCCAGCCCAGGGGTGGCAGGGACGGGTCCAGCCGCCAGGCCAATTGGTGGCCGGACAGGCGCGCGGCATCGTCCACGGCGTCCGGGTTCGCCTCCAGCGCGCGGGCCAGGTCGGTGCCCACGCGCAGG
>NZ_JABXXP010000025.1 GCF_013376155.1 Nguyenibacter vanlangensis | reverse complement strand
CAGGCGGCGGCGTGCGCTACTACACCCCGATCGGCCCGGTGCGCGTCGACGTCGCCATGCCGCTCAATCGGCCGCCGCGCGGCGACACGTGGGAACTCTATATCGGCCTGGGGGAGACCTTCTGATGGTGCCGCCGCCCCAAATGCCCCGCCGGTCACGACACTGGACGCGGGTCGCCGCCTGGGTAGCCGGGCTGATCGTGGGAATTCCCGCCGCACTGGCCGCAATCGCGCTGGCCGTGATCCTGCTTCTCGCCAATACCGGCTGGGGTCGGCATCTCATCGAACGCCAGACCGCCGCCCTGACCGCGGGCAGCGTCACTCTCGAGGGGATTTCGGGCCGCTTCCCCGATGCGCTGCGCGTTCGCCATATTGCCCTGAACGACCCGAAAGGAACATGGCTCGCGATCGACGGGCTGATGCTGGACTGGCGGCCGACCTATTTACTGGCGCGGCAGGTGCGTGTCGATCGTATTGCCATGGATCACTTGGCAATCCCCCGCCTGCCACAAGCCGCGACGACCGGCCCGTCATCTTCTGCCGGCCAGAATATCGGTCCGGATCTCGGAATTGACATCCGGACCATCCATGTCAGCCGGATCGATGCCGGGGCCGATCTCGCCGGCACTGCGGCTGCCTTCGTACTGGACGGGCAGGCTCGGCTGGCCCATCTGGCAGCGATAATAAAGGGTGCCGACGTCGCGACCCTGCCCGACGCGACGATCGACCTCGCCCTGGCGCGATTGGACCATGACGGTAAGCTGAACCTGCATACCGCCATTCTCCCCGGGCGACTGAGTTTACATCTGGCGGCGCAGGAAGGAGCAGGCGGCTTCGCCACAGCGGCCGGTCTTTCGCCGCTGGACCCGCTGCGCCTGACATTGGACATGGATGGGCCGCGCGATGCCAATCATCTGGCATTTGCTCTGAATTCCGGAAATATATCATCCAATATCGATGGAATATTGGATATTATTCATCAAAAAGCTCAGATATCGATGACAGCCCATGCGCCACGAATGGTGGTGCGGGATGGTATCGGCTGGCAGTCGGTCGCCTTGGACGCGCATCTTTCGGGCGATGTGCGTCATCCGGTTGGCCAGGGCCAATTGACCATCGATCAGCCATTGGCGGCGGGCGTCGGCGCCAATCATATCGCCGTCAGGTTCGATGGGCATGAAGCCTCCGGCAACCAGGCAGGCCTCGTCCGCCTTCATGCGATCATCGATGGGCTGTCGGTGCCAGGGCCACGCCCGACCTTATTAGCGTCGGCCCCTCTCATGTTCGACGTGGTGCTGCACCCGGACGCAGCGGGTGCGCCACTGGACGTCACGCTTGCGCACCCGTTGCTGCACTTGGCCGGCCAAGTCATGACCGCACGTCCGGCCCACGGTATAATCGATCTTACAGTGCCGCAGTTGGCTCCGTTCGCGGCGGCTGGATCGGCTAATGTGGCAGGACATGCTGCCTTGCACGGTACGTTCGTTTTGCCGTCCCGACCGGACGGCGAAATGACCATCGGCCTGGATGGCACAATTGGTATCACCGGCGGCATGGCACAGGCTGTCGGCCTGATCGGTCCGGACGGCAAGGTCTCGGCACGCATCGCCATTCGGCAACCGCATGGAGCAACAGGGGGCGTCATGCGGATCGACAGCCTTACCCTGGACGGACAAGCGGCGCATTTCTCTATGGCGGGTACCCGGACGGATGGTGTCTCAGGCGCCGCAAGGGCTGGGTCGCAAATCCTGAATGCCACGATGCATCTGGCAATCGACGATCTGCGGCGTCTCCTGCCATCTCTGCGCGGCCAGGCGGCACTCAATCTCGCCGTGACCGGCCCGATGACAGATTTTGCGGCGACTGGGCGTCTTGACGGCCAGGTGGGGGGTACCGACATGCCGATTGGCCCTCTGATGGCTGATATTGTTGCCCATCATCTGCCAACGGCGCCGCAAGGCACCATCATGGTCCAGGGCAGCCTGGACAGAGCGCCGCTTTCTCTCGCCGCGGATATGGCACAGGACGCCCAGGGCAACCGTACGCTCCATCTAACCCATCTTGATTGGAAAAGCGCGACCGGAAAGGCCAATTTTATCTTCAGTCCCGGCAAGCCGATCCCACTGGGCACTCTGGACCTGCAAATGACGCGCCTGGCTGACCTGTCGCGCGTGGTCGGTCAGGACCTCTCCGGATCCTTCAAAGCGTCGTTTCACACCATCGACCCAGAGGGGACAGCCCCGCCCAGCGTGGCGGTGCGCCTTGACGGCACAATGGCCAGTGCCCGAGCCAGCGTGCGCAAATTCACGCTGGCCGGCACCATCAAGGATCCTCAGGGTCTGCCACGAAGCGATCTGTCGGCCAGGCTGGACGGCCTGACGACGCAGGCAGCCAGCGGAAACGCGGCCATCACGGTCCGGGGACCGCAGGACGCCCTGGCGATCAGCGCTACGGCCAGTCTGCAGAACTTCCTGGGGGAGCCGGCCAGCATGATGGCCGACGCCGTGCTGGACGTGCCGAAGCAATCGGTCGCCCTGCGTGTGTTTCGCGCCAACGCAAAAGGGGAAAATATCCGCCTGCTTGCCCCGGCACGCGTCGCTTTCGGCAACGCGACTGGCGTCGATCGCCTGCGTATCACCTTGGCGCCGGATGGCGTCGCACCGGCGCAGATCGACATTGCCGGCTCCGTTCGTCCTGCACTTGCACTTACTGCCACGATCAACGATCTGACCCCAGCCATCGCCCGGCCCTTTGTACCGTCCCTCAAAGCCGACGGCACATTTTCTGTTCGCGCCGCGTTACGCGGTACGCTGGCCAGCCCGCAGGGAACAATGACCCTGATAGGGCGCGGCCTGAAATATGAGTCTGATCTCAGTGGCGGCATTCCGCCCGCCAATCTGGATGCGTCGGCGCAACTCTCCGGTAGTCGGGCGCAACTCGACCTTACCCTGCGTGCCGGCACGATGGCGGATCTGGCCATACGCGGCGTAGTCCCGACGAATACCGCTGGCACTATGGCGCTCCAGACCACTGGTCGCATCAACCTGGCGGCCGCGAATGGCTATCTCGGGGCGCAAGGGCGACAACTCGAAGGTATGATGCAGTTGGCCATATCGCTGGCCGGCTCGCCCACCTCGCCTCGGGCCTCGGGCACCATGACCTTGTCCGGCGGACAAGTGCATGATTTCGCTCAGGGTGTGCAGTTGTCGAATATCCGAGGCACGATTACCGCACACGACGATCGTATGGTGCTCGACAATCTGACGGCACAGGCCGGTCCCGGGACGATCACGGTCGCCGGCAGCCTCGGGGCGTTTCAGCCCGGGTTACCTGTCGATCTGCATATCGTAGCCGATCACGCGCGGCCGCTGGCCAGTGATCTGGTGACGGCGGAAATCAATACCGACCTGACCGTGCGCGGCCAGCTTTCTTCCCGTGTCGATGTCGCGGGTAGCATTGTTATCCCCCATGCCGATATCACCATTCCTAACGCATTGCCGCCATCGATCGCGACTTTGAACGTCATACGCCCCGGCCAGAATCCAAAGTTTCAGCAGAACGCGGGCACCGGCCTGATGATCGGACTTGATATCACCGCCTCGTCGCCAGGCCAGATGTTCGTCCGCGGCCACGGTCTGGATGCTGAAATGAATGGGCGCCTCCATGTCGGTGGGACTGCCAATTCCCCGGTCGTCAGTGGCGGCTTCAATATGCGACGCGGCAGTTTCAATCTGGCTGGCATCTCGCTGGATTTCGCCAAGGGACGCGTGGCCTTCAACGGCGTCGGCGTTACCCAGGCCATTGATCCCAGCCTGGATTTCGAGGCCGACCGGGCAACCAATTCCGGGACTGCCAGGTTGTTGGTCGGGGGATATGCCAGCGCTCCCAAGATTTCCTTCGCGTCCACGCCGCCGCTACCGCAAGATCAGATCATGGCGATGCTGCTGTTCGGCACCGATGCCCAGTCCCTCTCTCCGACCCAGATGGCGCAAATCGCAGGAGCGGTCGCCACCCTGACCGGAGGCTCCGCTTTCGATCCGCTGAGCAAGGTGCGCAACACGCTGGGGTTGGATCGGCTGCAACTCGCAGGCGCGTCAGGGGTTGGCAACGGCACCGGAACAGCGGTCGAGGCCGGAAAATACGTCGTGCGCGGGGTCTATGTCGGTGCGAAGCAGGCCACATCCGGTTCGGGTACCCAAGCTCAGGTGCAGGTGGACCTGACGCGGAAGTTGAAGTTGAACACGACCGTCGGTACCGGCGGCAACGTCACCGGCTTCACAACACCGGAAAACGACCCGGGCAGCAGCATCGGGTTGTCTTATCAATTTCGGTATTAGTTTGCCGCCGGCTTGCCGACCCGTGAGGTCGGGTCGTCTCTGGGTGGGTTCGAGCCCGTGTTTTGGATATAGCCTGAGTCAGGTGGCCACTTGGGTTGCCATGTCGCCCAGGATCGCGGATACGCGTTCCACGACATCGGACCAAACGCGCGGCCGAGTCTGCCGCACGATGCGCAGCGTGGGATACCATGGGCTGTCCTCACGCTTGGACAGCCATCGCCAGCAATTGTCGTAGCGATCCATCATGATGACCGGCCGTCCAATCGCGCCCGCCAGATGGACCACAGCGGTATCAACCGACACGACCGCGTCCAGCGAAGCGATTAGCGCCGCGGTATCATGCATATCCCGGACCGCATCCATCGGGTCATACAGGCGCATCCCCTCCGGCATGTCAGTCATCTCGCGCGCAGACGGGCCCGCCTGCAGGCTGACTAGATTGATGCCCGGCACCCGTCCCAGCGGTGCCAGGGTATCCAGTCTGACGGACCGCTTCCGATCGACGATCTGTGCCTCCGCGATGTCGGGTCGCTGTGCGCCGGCCCAGACCAGTCCTATATTCAGCCGGCCATTGGTTGGTAGATAAGACCGCCAATGCCGGATGCGGTTCGGGTCCGCGGTCAGATAGGGGGCGAGATCCCCCATCGGTGTCTCGGTTGCCGCAAATACCCGGGGCAGACTGATGAATGGGCAATGCCAGTCATGCGGCGGTATCGGCTGCGTATTGCAGATCACATGATGCACGCCGGGAATGCGCCGTACCAGCCCGGCCAGTGTCTCGGGCACCGATATGATCAATTGTGCTCCACGTCGTGCCAACGGCGGCAGGTAGCGCAGATACATCAGCGTATCGCCCAGACCCTGTTCGTGCGTCACCAGGATCCGTTTGCCCCGCAGGTTCAGATCCGGCGTCAGCGACCTCATGAGCGTCGCGGCTCGAGGGGCGCTCCGTCCAGGCAGGCGAAAACGCCATTCATGTTCGTGCCAGCCTGGCGCGTACTGACCGTCTTTCAACAGCGCGATCGAATGATTCAGCCTTACACGGGCGTCGTGCGGATTCAACGCAATTGCCTGGCGATAATGCGCCAGTGCCAGATCGGCAGCATTCTCCGTCGACAGCAGCGCGCCCCGGTTGGCGAGGGTGCGTGCATCATTCGGATATTCCGCCAGAATGGCGCGGAAAATGGCGTCGGCTTCGGCCAGTCGTCCCTGCTCCGACAGGCACGCCGCCATCAGGTTTCGTGCCGTGATATTGTCCGGGCGCAGCGCGACGGCTTTCTGCAGCCAGGCTGCGGCATCATCAAGCCGTCCCAACTGGATCAGCAGTTCACCCAGCGCCTCTAGGGCCCGACCATCGTGAGGCGTGCGCCGCACGACCTCCCGCAAGACCGGCTCGGCGTCTGCGCGACGTTTGCAGGCCGCTAGCATTTCGATCAGTTCATACGCTGGGTGAACAGCCTGCGGGTGGCGGTCGGCCAGAACGCAGAACAAGTTGGCCGCAGCGACGGGTTCATGGCTGCCTGCCAGGGCGTAGGCCATCAGCAGGTCCGCCCTCTCGTCACACCGCTCCGCCAATCTCTCCAGCAGGCTACGTGCCTCAGCAAATCGTCCGGCCCTGATGAGTTCCAGTGCCTGACGCAGGACAGCATTTGGCGTGGCGGGTAGCGTGTGGGAAAGGGTCATCAGGTTAAGAAATCCGGGTTGTCGGCCCCGTGTAGCATGGTGCGGATCCGCCTCAGGATTGCGGAGACTTCGAAAGGCTTCTCGACATAGCTATCGCGCTTGTCCCCGCCCGTCGATTCCCCATCGCGTGGCCAGGCGCCGGTCACGTAGAGCACCGGCAAATCCGGCCATTTCCTGCGGGCCGCAGCCGCAACGCCCACCCCATTGAGCATGCCCGGGATCTGTATATCGGTCACCAGGATCGATAATCGGGGGTACGCCTCAATGACCGCCAATGCTTCCGTCGCATCGTCAGCCTCGACTATCGTGAAGCCACCTCGTTCACGAAGATATGCTGCGAGGGTCGCGCGAATCAGGAAATCGTCCTCGACAAGCAGAATAGGGGCTATATCCATCGGATCGTGCCTCCGCCTCTGGCTGGGCAGAAGGAACGCGCAAAAACCATCATGTCTCCAACGTCGCATGTGGCCGCGGGTTCTGATCGCGGCGGGTGGAACCTTCCAGCCATGATGCGATAGATTGTGCGTCATGACACGTACGATGACAGGACCGATGGCATGATCGACCCGTTCACATGGCTCGCCGGCTGGATCCAGGAGAATTGGCTGATCCCTATTCTCTACCATTTCGGTTGGATGGAATGGGAAGATACGTCCTTCCTCTGGGCCATGTTCGCGATTTACGGCGTGTTGCAAGTGATCCTGAACTTGGTGATCTGCGTGCCCCTCGAACGCATCTGGCCGCTGCATAGATGGGAAAACCGCGACAATGTAACAATGGATATTGTCTATACCGTCATTGCGCGGATCGGTCTGTTTCCGCTGGTCACGTTCTTCGGATTTTATGAAATCCAGACCTGGTTGAATGGATTTCTGACTGATCACGGTTATATTCCACCCACTTTGGAATCGTTGTTTCCCTCCTTGATGGACTGGCCGGTCGCCACGTTCTTCCTCTACGCGGTGATCCTCGATTTCGCCGATTACTGGCGACATCGTCTGTCGCATGTCTTTGCCTGGTGGTACGGGTTGCATGCTCTGCACCATGCCCAGACGCACATGACCTTCTGGTCCGACGATCGCAATCACCTCCTTGATGACGTCATCTCTTATGCTTGGGCAATTGCGGTTGGGCTGCTGATAGGGGTGCCTCCACTACAATTCCCCTTGCTGATCCTCTTGTTGCGCTTGGTCGAAAGCCTGTCGCATGCCAATACCCGGGTTGGGTTCGGCTGGTTGGGCGAAAGGTTGCTGATATCGCCGCAATTTCATCGCGTACATCATGGCACACGCTCGGCAGGCCGAGATTCATGCAATTACGGGGCGGTCTTCCCCTGGTGGGACATGATGCTGGGCACCGCCAATTTCTCTCGCCATGTAGTCGAAACCGGCGACCCGAAGGCCGAAGCGGCCCTGGTCAATGGGGGGTGGCTGGCACAGCAGTGGGGCGGGTTGCGCCTGTCCTGGCGCCTGGCTACGCGGCGCTGGCGGCGTGGCACCTCGGCCTCCACCGAATCGTCCGGGTCTGCTGCACGCTGATCATGCGCACGATGGCCGATCGGATCCGCTATACGCTCCTGTACGAAATATTGGGGCTCGCGCTTGTCGTTCCGGGCGGCCGACTGCTGCTGGGAATCACCATGTTCGACATGGGCATGATCGGCCTTGGTTCCACGATTGTGGCCGTAAGCTGGAACTGTCTCTTCAGTTGGCTGTTCGATCACACAATGCTGCGAATAAAGGGAACGGCACGAAAAAGCCTGGCTGACCGCGTTATTCATGCCGTGCTCTACCAGGTCGGATTAATCGCCCTCCTGGTCCCGCCGATCGCGTTCTGTCTGGGGCGGGGACTACCGGCCGCCTTCCTGGCCAATATCGGTCTCACCCTATTCTACCTGGCTTATAATTTTATGTTCACCTGGGTTTACGACGTGCTCTTTCCGCCACCGGCTGCCATGATCGAACAGACATAAAAAAACTCCGGCGGGTAACCGCCGGAGCTTCGTGTCGTCGTACTGGTCGTCCTCGGAACGATCAGGCCGACTTCATTGCCGACGTCAGGGCCTCCAGCACTGCGGCCGGCTCCTTGCCTTCCAGCACCGCGACTTCGGCTACGAAACGCTCCTGCGCCGCTTCGAACAGCTTGCGCTCGCTGAAGCTCCCATCCAGGCTGTCGACATTCCGACGCAGGTCGCGCAGCACCTCGGCGATCTGCACAAGGTCGCCGGAATTGATCTTTTCCTGATAGGCCACGGCACGGCGTGCCCACATGCCACGGCTGACATGCGGTTTGCCCTTAATGATGGCCATAGCCTTGTCAACGATCTCGCGCGAAACGATTTTGCGCAATCCCGCCTTACGAGCTTTCGCCAGTGGAATGCGCAAGGTCATCTGATTGCCGGGAAATGAAATCTGGATCATTTCCAGCTTGGTACCCGCGATCTCGTCAACACCGATCCTGTCCACGCGTCCAACACCATGGGCAGCATAGACGATCGCGTCGCCTTCACGGAACGGATCTTCGTCCTTGACCTTGGTCTTGGCCTGCGCGGCAGTTGCGGCGGCGGCGGTACGGGCCATTGCATCGGTCACGCCGCCTTTGGGGGTCGTTCTGAACATGCTCATGCGGTTCCGTATACCACATTTTTCATATTCTGTCTTGATGCGCGAAAATCTCAGCCTTGAACGCCACGCACCGGTGGAATCGGGCCGCCCACCGGCTGCCCATCCGGCTGCAACAGGTCGATCTCGATCGTGCGCGCCATCGTCAGCATCGGCAGCGCATGTGGCGACCGTACGAACGGATTCTGCAGATCGTTTCCGATCTTGTCCAGCGCCACGAACAGCAACCCCACCAGAGATGATCCCAGCGGCGTGATCCAACCCAATGTCTGCACCATGGACAACGGCAGCACGACGCAGAACACGTTGGTAACCAGCCGCGGGATCAGAGAAAATTGGATGGCCAATGGCGTATTGCGAATCCGCTCCAGCCCACCCTGGGCGTTTGCCAGGTCGGATAATATCCGGTCTATCTGCCCGTGTACCGCCCCATCGATGCTCTGCCGGGCGACTTCCTCATTCACCGCCAGGCCGATCTGATACAGGATGGCGTTCGGCTGGTTCGTCCAGCCGCTGATTGCCTGGCGCATGGCGCGCGGCAATAGCCGCCCGACATCTTCCGAGCTGTCCAGCTGCCCCAGCGCGCCGCGCAATGCATAAGGGTAGGCTGCCATCGCCCGGGCCAGATCCGGACGGCCGCCCAGCAGCGTGCCGGCCTGCCTGCCGAAAGACCGGCAATTATTGGTAACCGCGCCCCATAACGTCCGCGCCTCCCACCAACGATTATAGGCGGCCGTGTTCCGCACGCTCAGGAACAGGACAAGCGCCGACCCGATCAATGAGATCGGCAGGGTAGGCTGCTCCATCCAATCCTGATGAAAGACCTGGAACATGACGACCACGAACACGTCCCATGCGGCCAGAACGGCCAGTGACAGCAGGCTTTCCCGCATCAGAATGAACAGGCCGATCCTTCGGTCCACTATCATCGCGGTTCATTGCCTCCTCTGCACGGATTGATGACGCGCGACCCGATCGACGCGTCACGACACCGTGGCTCGCATGACGGCGCAGGAAAGACAATGGCCTGACGAACCGGATGAATTTTGTGATGATCCCGACATCTTCTGTCGTGGGATGGAAACCGCTCCGGCGGAGATTGAACTCACTCGCCCCCGGATCCTTGATGGGTAAAGATTTATCGATGGAACAGATCAGGAAAGCGTCGGCCGTGGACGTGGCGGGCAGTCCACGCGATGCAGGGCAGGGAGTTGATGCCCGACGGCACACAGAGCGATGTGCCTATAATCGTGGACTGGTGTATGGATGGCCGGGTTAATATTGACGACCTTGTCACTCCCTAGCTGCCGCCGGAGCGGATCAATGAGAGCTGCGATCTTGACGAGGCGGGGCGAGAGCATCCGCACTGTGGCCGAGTTCTGAGTCCGTGACGGTCAGCATCCGGTCCGAACGTCGCTGCTGTGACGGCACGATCGGCTCCTACAGCCACCTCTCGCAGGTTGCCTTGTTCCCGCCCGATTGTGCATGTGGAGAAGCGCACACACCGATCGCCCATGTCCTTGCCCGGATGATCCGGCGCGCCACCAGGGTGCTGGTGGGGGGATTACTCATCCTGGGGCTGGCCGGCTGTGCCCGAACACCCACACCGGAGGGCAGCGAGGGTATTGCCCTACACCCTGCCATGCACGGCGATTTCGGACATTATACGTTGGCCCTGACGTGGCAGCCGGGCTTCTGCGCCCGTGGCGCCGGATGCCTGGCGGACCAACCCCATAAGCCATTGATCGGCCTGCATGGCCTCTGGGCCTCGCGCCCGCAGGATCTTGTGGATGCGGACGTTCCCCCGCAGCGCTGGTGGGCGGTCGGCTGCGACATTTATGGCGGCCAGGATCATTATGTGCCTGTTCGCATCAGTGATACGACCCGACGGGCATTGGCACAGACAGTCGCACATCTGCGCGATGACCTGGTGGCGCACGAATATCGCAAGCATGTGCAATGCTTTGGAATGCCGGCTGAAAATTTCTTTCACACGGCGTTGGTCATGCGGACTCGGCTCGCGGATACGTCATTTGGTGTTTATCTCCGCGCTCAGGCCGGCCAGACTGTAACACATGCCGCGCTTCTGGGCGTCTTCCGTGACAGCTTTCACGTCGATATCGATCGGGCCTTGCAGTTGCAGTGTCAAACCGACCCCAATGGGGTGATTGTCCTGACTCAGCTATGGTTCACGATCCGCCGTCAAAATCTGACGGATTTTCCCCGGCCGGAATCCTTCATGCGTTCTCCGCAGTTACAGGATAATTGCCCGGCACGTTTCCAAATCCCCGCTTGGGCTCCCGAAGGCTGACATGCCTTTATTCGCCAATGAGATGTAGCACGATCTCGCGCCGGTGGGGATGGCGCCGGTGCTCAAACAAATAGAGCCCCTGCCACGTTCCCAGCACCAGCCGTCCATCGGCCACCGGGATCGAAAGCTGGGTTTGTGTCAACATGGTGCGCAAATGGGCCGGCATGTCGTCGGGCCCTTCATCGTCGTGGATATAGCGCCCAGGCGATTCCGGGACCAGCGCCTCGAAATACCGCTTGATGTCCTCCAGAACCGTCGGATCTGCATTCTCCTGCACCGTCAGCGACGCAGACGTGTGCCGGCACCAGATCGTCAGCAGGCCGTTTTCCATGCTGGTATCCGCGACCCACTGGCGGACCGCCTGGGTGAACATCACCAGACCCTTGCCGTGCGTGGCGATGCTCAGACGATGCAGAGCCTGGCGCATGGGCAGCTCCTATTTTACGAAACCGACAATATGTTCGGCTTCGCTGACGATCGGTTCGGCAATGGCATTGGCCCGCGCCGCACCGTCGCGCAGAACGGACAGAAGGTAATCCGGGGCATCCAGCAGGCGTTTCGTCTCGACGCCGATCGAACAGACCGTCTCGACCAGAATCTCGGTCAGCGCGGCCTTGAACGGGCCAAAACCCTCCCCGCCATGACGTGCCAGCACATCAGTCACACTCATGTCGGCCAGGGTGGCATAGATTTCAACCAGGTTCCGGGCCTCCGGACGAGTGTGCAAGCCTTCGATCTCGGTCGGCAGCGGTTCGGAATCCGTCTTGGCCCGGCGGATCTTCAACGCGATCGCGTCCGCGTCGTCCGTCATGTCGATCCGACTCTGCGCCGAGGGATCGGATTTGGACATTTTTTTGGTGCCGTCGCGCAGGCTCATGACCCGGGCCGCTCCGGGGGGAATGATGGCCTCGATCTCGGGAAAGAAATCCGTCCCATAATCATGGTTGAATTTCTGTGCGATATCATTGGCCAGTTCCAGATGCTGGCGCTGGTCGTCACCGACCGGAACACGTGTGGCCTTATAGGCCAGAATATCGGCAGCCATCAGGTTGGGATAGACATACAGGCCCGCAGAATGGTTTTCGCGGTCCTTCCCCGCCTTGTCCTTGAACTGCGTCATCCGATTCAGCCAGCCCAGTCGGGAGACACAGTTGAAAATCCAGGCCAGCCGGGCATGCGCGGACACGGCCGATTGATTGAACAGGATATGGGCTTTCGGATCGATCCCCGAGGCCAGCAGCACAGCCGTCTGGCCCAGAGTCTGCTGCCGCAGCGCCACCGGATCCTGCCACACCGTAATTGCATGCAGGTCCACAAGGCAAAAAATGCACTCGTGATCGCGCTGCAGCGCGATCCAGTTGCGGATTGCACCCAGATAATTGCCAAGATGCGGAATTCCGCTCGGCTGAATGCCGGAAAAAATGCGTTGCATGAGCGTTCTTTTCAGGCGTTCGCCCCCATCAGGTCAAGCACACATCATATCGGAGCCGCTTGCGGCGGGGGATGAGGTCGATTCAATGACCGCCGCGCCGACGATCGAGAACACGGGCACGATATGATTATGCCCGCCGGCAACGCTCACAGGTCGAGAGACAGGAAGGAAATGTCTTCCCGCTGCCGACAGATATCAGGCCGCACCACCCCTGGAGAGATTGTACGGCGCGATTGGTCCAGTTGGCCAGTCGGACATGGCTCGCATTATCCCTGCTGCCCCCCCTTGGAGACGCCCAGCAACTGAATCCTGAAAACCAGCGGACTATCGGCAGGGATGATACCCATCGACCGATGTCCATACCCCAGTTCCGGCGGGACATAGAGCATCCAGGTGTCGCCGACATGCATCATCGGCAACGCTTCCATCCAGCCTTTGATCACCCCGTCCAGCGGCATTTGCATATAGGCGCCGTGGCCGTGCTGGTCCGAGCTATCGAAAATACCCCCGTCTGGCAGCCTGCCTTCATAGATGACCATCATCATGTCGCCGACGGCAGGGCTTTCCCCATCCTTCGGGCCCGATTCCAGTACTTTATAGGCCAGTCCGTCCGGCAGCGTCTTCACGCCGGGTTCCGCCCGGACCTTCGCCATGAACTGCGCAGGCGTCAGTTCGGGTTCATCTTCTTTGGCTGCGCCGCCACAGCCGGTCAGAGGAAGCAGCAGCGCCGACGCGAGAACGGCGGGAATGAAGCGGGACAGACGTTTCATAACACCTCGGTCACGAGTGCTGAAAAGATCGAAGGTCACTATCCTACCTCCGGAATTCGCAGCGAATCCCGGAGGGTGAAAGGTGATTAAAGCGTTGTTTTATATGGCTTTCTGCAAGTTTGAAACGAGTTTGAAATCTGAACGATCTCAGAGTCGGGCCGCGCTGGGGCGCGTGCTGGCGGGCTTACAGCGCGCCGCCGCGCCGCCCGATTTGTGCTCCCAGCCGCAGCCGCAGTGCATTCAGCTTGATGAAACCCTGGGCATCGGCCTGATTATAGGCGCCTTCATCATCCTCGAACGTCACCACCCGGGTATCGTACAAGCTATTGGGGCTTTCACGACCGACGCAGATCACATTGCCCTTGTACAGCTTCAGGCGGACCCGGCCGGTCACCGAATGTTGGCTTTCATCGATCAGGGCTTGCAGCATCCGCCGTTCGGGTGAGAACCAGAATCCATTATAGATCAATTCGGCATACCGGGGCATCAGGCTGTCTTTCAGATGTCCGGCTTCGCGATCCAGCGTGATGCTTTCCATGTTGCGGTGGGCGACCAGCAGAATGGTACCGCCCGGTGTTTCATAGACCCCCCGCGATTTCATGCCGACAAAGCGGTTCTCCACCAGGTCCAGTCGCCCGATCCCGTTCGTCTTGCCCAATTCGTTCAGGCGCGTCAGCAGGCTGGCGGGCGACATGGTGACACCGTTCAACGCCACCGGGTCGCCCGAGACGAAATCGATCGCGATTTCGGTTGCGACATCCGGTGCGGCTTCAGGCGAGATCGTCCTCTGGAACACAATTTCATCCGGTGCCACCGCGGGATCTTCCAGGATTTTCCCTTCCGACGACGAGTGCAGCAAATTGGCGTCGACCGAGAATGGAGCCTCGCCGCGCTTGTCCCTGGAGATGGGGATCTGGTGCTGCTCCGCAAAGGCCAGAAGCTTGGTGCGTGACGTCAGGTCCCACTCGCGCCAGGGCGCGATCACCGTCACGTCGGGCTTCAGCGCATAATAGCTCAGTTCGAAACGTACCTGGTCGTTGCCCTTTCCTGTGGCGCCATGGGCCACGGCGTCGGCACCGACCGCCTCGGCGATTTCGATCTGGCGCTGCGCGATCAGCGGTCGGGCGATCGAAGTGCCCAGCAGGTATTGGCCTTCATACAGCGTATTGGCGCGAAACATCGGAAAGACGAAATCCTTCACGAAGGTCTCGCGTAGATCCTCGACGAAGATCTCTTTCACGCCAAACATCTCGGCCTTCTTGCGGGCAGGCTCCAGTTCCTCGCCCTGGCCCAGGTCCGCCGTAAAGGTCACGACCTCACACCCATAAGTGGTCTGCAACCAGCGGAGGATCACGGACGTATCGAGCCCGCCGGAATAGGCGAGAACGACCTTCTTGACGTCCTTTGCGGCCATAGGGGAAACGCTCCTGTCGTCTAGGCTTGTGTATGATGCGGCGCGACCCACATCCCATCTTGGCGTCCTAGCATCGGATGACGAGCTGTGCCAGCACGCATGCTGGAATTCCGGGTCCTGACCGCCGCCGCCGCATGTGGGCTCCCTCAGGCGATCTGGCTGCGTCGTTCACGTTGGCTTTCTGTCCGCAACTGGCCGCATGCCGCTAGAATGTCGCGACCGCGTGGCATCCGGATGGGGGAGGCAAAACCCGCATCCATCACGATCTGGGCGAATTTCGCCAGTTGTTCACGTGTCGAGGGTTTGTACACGCTGCCAGGCCATGGATTGAACGGGATCAGGTTGACTTTCGCAGGAATGTCGGCAATCAGCCGCACCAATTCGCGGGCGTCGGCTTCGCTGTCGTTGATGCCGCGCAGCATGATATATTCGAATGTAATCCGCCGTGCGTTGCTCGCCGCCGGATAGCGGCGGCAGGCGGCGAGCAGTTCCTCGATCGGATATTTGCGGTTCAGTGGCACGATCTCGTCACGCAGATCATTGCGCACGGCATGCAGCGAGATCGCCAGATTGATCCCCAGCTCGGCGCCGCACTGGTCCATCATCGGTACCACGCCTGAGGTCGACAACGTGATACGCCGGCGCGACAGCGCAATTCCCTCGCCATCCATGATGATCTTCATGGCCTTGGCGACGTTTCCATAATTATACAGAGGCTCGCCCATGCCCATCAGCACGATGGTCGACAGCAAGCGCGGCGTCTCGCCCTTCGGACTGGGCCACTCGCCATAGCTGTCGCGCGCTGCCATGAACTGTCCGACAATCTCCGCGGCACCCAGGTTGCGGACCAGGCGCTGTGTCCCCGTGTGGCAGAAGGTGCAGGACAGGGTGCAGCCGACTTGCGATGAAATGCAGACCGCGCCGCGATCCTCGCGCCGGTCAGGAATATAGACTGTCTCGGCTTCCTGACCATCGCGAAAGCGGAACAGGAATTTGCGAGTTTCATCGGTCGAGGTCTGCACGGTCGTGGCCTCCGGCCGGCCTATGACGAACCTTTCGGCCAGCTTGGCCTGCAGCGGCCGGGCGATCGAACTCATCCGCTCGAAATCTGTCACCCCCTGGTGATAGATCCAGTGCCAGAGTTGCTTGGTGCGGAATGGCTTCTCACCGATCTCGGCCAGGGCCTGGCCCATTTCCTCGCGCGACAGTCCGACCAGGTCGCGCCGCCCATCCAGCAACCGGCCGGTCGGCGGCGCGAACAGTGCCGATTTCGCCAGAATCCGCCTGCGCTCGATATCCGTAAGTGACGCGGCCAAGCCGGTTTCGGCAGCGGGCTCGGTCATCGGGGCGGTAACGGCGGTCATGGCCTGGCTATCATCCGGTTGGCGTGCCGACGTCACTGCCGGCAGGTTCTGTGCAGAAACCGAGCTCCCTACCACATTTCCACGACAAAAGGGGAACTTTAGCTTCGTCGTGGAATCGAAGGGACCAGAGGGATCAGGAGGGGCGCTCAGTCGTATCCCGGCGCGCAGCGATCAGGAATTCCCGATTACCTTCCGGTCCGGTAATCGGGCTGGGCTCGATCCCCAGTACCGTCCAGCCGGGCAGGGCGGACCACCATTGTCGGATGGTTGCGCACACAGCCTCATGTACAGCGGGATCTCGGACCACGCCCTTGGCCCCGACCGCCTCGCGTCCGGCCTCGAATTGGGGTTTGATCAATGCCACCGCCCACGCACCTGGCCGGCAGAGAGCTAATCCGGCCGGCAGGACGGTCCGTAAGCCGATGAAGCTGGCATCACAGACCAAGGCATCGATCGGATCTGGAACGATCGACTGGTCCACCGCCCGGGCATTGCATTTTTCCAGCACGACCACGCGCGGATCGCTGCGCAGCTTCCAGGCCAACTGTCCGTGCCCGACATCGACCGCATAGACACGCGCGGCTCCATGCGTCAGCAATACGTCGGTAAAGCCGCCGGTTGAGGCACCGATATCCAGGCAGATCGCTCCCTTCGCGGGCAGACTGAAATGTGCCAGCGCATGGGCCAACTTGATCCCACCACGTGATACCCAGGGAAAGTCCTGTCCTTTCAGCAGCAGTGGCGCGTCCTCGGGTAGCTGGTCGCCGGCCTTGGCCACCCGCCGGTCGCCGGAAAACACGACACCGGCGAGAATCAGCGCCTGCGCCCGATTACGGGTTTCCACCAATCCTCGATCGACCAGCATCTGGTCCACCCGCCGCTTGGCCATGCCGATCGACCCGTCTTTGCCGATCAGGCCGTCTGCTGCGACGTCGCAACGCCCAGGGCGTTTCGCGCGCATGCGGCGATGGCCTGTGCGTCGAGACCTGCCTCGCGATATTGGGCGTCCTGAGTGTTGTGGTCGATGAAGCGGTCCGGGAGCGTCATGGGCCGGACGCGGACGGTGTCGAGCAGTCCGTTGCGGGCCAGATGGTGCATGACGAAGGCGCCGAATCCGCCCTCGGCGCCGTCCTCGACGGTCAGCAGCACGGCA
>NZ_JABXXP010000024.1 GCF_013376155.1 Nguyenibacter vanlangensis | reverse complement strand
CAGCCGGTCTCACGCCTGCACGAACTCCTCCCCTGGAACTGGAAAGCCTCAACACAGCCCCATCATACCAACGTCGCATGAACACGCCCGCGTCTCTCGCCGGATGCTTACGAGCGGAGGTAAGCGGGTCATGATTCTCTCGGCATGCTGTTTTGATGATTGGTCAGATATGCCACGAGCGCCTGACCGGCCTGAAGGATATGTAACCGGAGTATCCGTTCTGCCTCCTCCACGTCACGGCGGCTCAGGGCAATGATGATGGCCCGATGCTCTTCGTCCGAATGGTGCTGCCAATCCAGCCTCTGCCATGTGGCGAACAGGAAACGCGCGCTCATGCGTTGGAGCTGATCTATATTTTCCAGCAGGCGCGGCATCCCGCATGGCTGAAGAATGGTGCGGTGGAAGGCTTGGTTCGCCGCTTCCCACGTCATGATGTTTTCGCTGGCGTCATCCGCTTCAAGAGTGCGTGCCGCAGTCTCGATGGTCGTCGTCGTAATACGAGGTGCGGCATGACGTAGTGCAAGGGTCTCAAGTGCCGCGCGCATCTCGGTGATCTCGAATACGGAAGCGGGTTCGATGGCAGTGACCCTGACACCTTTTCGTGGTTCGCGGGTGACAAGTCCTTGCGCTTCGAGCCGTTGAAAGGCTTCCCGTACCGGCACGTGGCTGGACCGAAATTCTTCTGCGATATGATCCTGCCGCAAGGGCGTCCCCGGTTCGAGAGCGCCGGAGATAATGCGTCCGGCGAGTGCACGGGTGATCTGGCCTGCGATCGAACGATCGTCATCGGGGAGGGATTGCGTGATTGTCTGCCTCATGAAATCATAGATAATCTATTATACGAGGAAACGCCATGGTCCATATTCGCCCCGCGCAGTTGCGCGATATTGCCGGAATCGGCGTCGATCGGATGGGTGAGGTCGCGGACACATCTCAGCGCGACTACCTTCGGCTGGAAAACCTGGATGTTGATATTCCGCCGGATCCGGAAGCCGTGGCGCGCACGAGGCAAGCTGCTTCCCGAGACGCCGACAACAGCTATCTGCCGTTTGTCGGACAGAGTCGGTTGCGGGAAATCGCGGCGGCGCATGTTTCGGCATTGACCGGTCTGTCCTATGACGGGCGGCAGAACTGCGTTATCTCGGCCGGCGGCCTCTCCGGCATCCTGAACGTGCTGCTGGCGACAATCGATGTCGGCGACGAGGTTATCGTGACCGATCCGACCTATGCCGGATTGATCAACCGCATCCGTCTGGCTGGCGGTGTGCCGCGTTTCGTGCCGTTCATCTTTCATCCGGGTGACGTCTGGACGTTCGATCGCGAAGCTCTGGCGGCCGTCATCGGCCCAAAAACGAAGGCGATGCTGCTCATGTCGCCCTCCATGCCGAGCGGCGCCATGCTGGACAGCGACGACTGGCAGGCCGTAGGCGATCTGTGCGTTCGGCACGATCTGCTGTTGATCATCGACAGCGCCATGGAGCGGCTGACCTTCGACGGGCGTCCTGTGCAGCATCCAGTTGCTCTGCCGGGCATGGCAGAGCGGACGATTTTTGTCGGATCGTCCGCAAAGGAACTGCGCATGATTGGTTGGCGTGTAGGTTGGATCGTGGCCCCCGAGGCGTTTCTGCCGGATATCGTCGCGGTATCGCTGGCCAATGTCGTGGTGCCGGTTGGTATAGCGCAGGATGCCGTCGCTGTTGCGCTGGAGCGCTCTGCGGAGACGCTGCCACCCTACGTTGCTGAACTGCAAAGACGGCGTGACGTAATGCTGGATGAATTGGCGGGGCTGCCTGTAGGTGTTCCTGCCGGAGGGTGGTCGATGCTGCTACGGGTGTCCGATTTCGGCCTGGACGGTGCCGCTATGTCGGATCGCTTGCTGACGCATGGCGTGTGCGCAACCGGAATGCGGGGGTGGGGCATGCAGCATGGGGAACACTATATCCGTTTCGTATTTGCAAATGAGCCCGTCGAGCGTTTGGCAGGTCTCGGTAGCCGCGTCCGGATGGCGCTGGGTTTATAGCAGCGCCCGTCCAGCGGACCCAGCGCCACGTCCCGTGCGTGCGCCGGGCCGAGGCCTCGGTCGCCTGCAGCGCGGGGTCGGTGTGGATCACGCGAAAGGCTTGCCGTTCGGGTCGTGCCGGATCGTTCAGGATGGCCAGGCGTCGCGCCACCCGGTCGACGATGTCGTGCGGTCCGGTGGTCGGTGTGGGGGTGGCACGGGTCATATTGCTCTGTCGTCCTGGCGCGGCCGATCAGGCGATGAGGGGCAGTTCGCGCACCGTATAGCGATGGCGCAGGGTTATGCCAGTCTGCGGGTCGTACAGTTCGACGGTCCAGGCATCCGCGCGGAAAATGCCCGCGGCCGTGGGGACGGTGCCGCAGAACATCACGCTGCCGTCCTGGAACCGGCCGTTGTCTCGGGCGCGGCGGGTCTCGATCAGTTCCTCCGGCAGTAGAAGGGCAGACAGCACGCCTTCCTGATACAGGGATCGGGCGCCGTCGATTTCGCAGAAGGCACGAAGGACCAGGCTGTCCCAGCGGTCCCGGACATCGTCGAAATGCCAGAATTGCGTGCCCACGATCTTGGGGCATAATTGCTTCGACAGGGCGACGTTGTAGGCTTCACTGGCGCGGTCGGTATGGTCGGAGCCGACGCCCACCAGCAGGCCATCCGGCGACCAGACCAGGACGGGCTCGACCTCGCCGGACGTGTCTTTGCCGACGACCTCAATCGCCTCAGCCTGTGTGATGCGGTCGGCCGAGACCCGATAGAACAGCGGGGTGCTGGTCGGCGGAGCCACACCGATGGCGGCCAGTTCCTGGATGTGATGGTCGACGTCCTGCCGGTCGCGGCCGGCCCATCCGGCGATGACGACGTCTTGTACGGCAGGCAGGGATACGGAATAGGTCTTCATGGTCTTGTTCCGAACTGGATCGTTGTCCGATGGGATGAAGGAACGTTGAGGCAGACCGTCAGGGATCGGTGTCGTCGCCATCCGGCATCCTGGCCGCCAGCATTCCGGCGCCGCTGACCGCCAGCGCGGCGAGCGTGTACAGCGAGATGGCCAGGGTCGAGGACGTTTCCCTGAATAGGGTGGCCATGATCAGTGGCGCGAACGCGCCCCCGCCGGCCAGGCTGCCGAACGTGTATGCGATGGAGGCGCCGGTATAGCGGATGGCAGGTGGAAACTGCTGGGTGATGATCGCCCCCTGGACGGCGTACATCGCGGCGTGGACGCCCAGCCCCGCCGCCATGATCAGGACGATCAATGGGCCCTGCCGGGTGTCGGCCAAGGGAAAGAACGCAAATGCGACGGGAATTCCGCACAGCAGGCCGGCCGCGAAGATCGGGCGCGGTCCGATCCGGTCGCTGAGCCAGCCGTAAAGCATCGTCATGATCACGCCGCAGGCGGACCCGGCCAGCAGCGCCGTCAGGATGACGCGGCGCGACAACCCGTCGATCTGGTTGACATAGGTGATGCTGAAGACGACCAGCAGCGCATAGAGCACGTCCGGACCGACGCGCGAACTGGCGGCGGCCAGCAGCCCGCGCCTGTGCCGGCGCAACAGCAGGCCGACCGGCGACCGGATGACCGCGGCCCTGCGCTGCAGGTCCTGGAACATCGGCGTTTCGGCGATGGAGCGACGCAGGATGAGGCCAAAAATGATCAGCAGGCCGCTGAGAGCGAACGGAAAGCGCCATCCCCAGCCGACGAACTGGTCGTTGTCGAGCGTCGCCGTCATCAGGCCTATCACCGCAGACGACAGGATCGTGCCCACGCCCGGGCCCACCTGCGCCCAGGATGCGTTCAGGCCGCGTCGGCCCGCGGCGCCATGTTCCACGGTCAGCAGCACCGCGCCCGCCCATTCCGCGACCGCACACGTGATCGAGGATCAGGCGAGCCGTCATCGATAGCAAATCGTTCCCCGCCTGCTGGAGGGCATTCCAGGTCAGGTTCGGACAGGGTGGATCGGCTCTCTTGTCGCCGAACAGATCCGGCTGCGTCGATATGGTCCCCCACACGGGAGCGCTGTCGTCCGTCGTGTCGCATGGTCCTCTCTCCGAATTCCGGTCAGGAGGGAAGCCTGCGTCGGTTTCAGGGGATGCGACGACAAAAAGTCCGTCAGCAACGATCGCCGATCATAAAGCGTCCCCAGAGGCGGATGATGGGAATAAACTGCGCCGGTTGAAACCGTGACGGCAGGCTTGCAGACGGGGGCGATCTGGATGATTAAAATATACGCTAAATGATTAAAATATGTTCAAAAAATTTCCGACAAAAATGGAGTGGATCAGAATCCGGTCTTTTCTGACTGAATGGTCAAGTTATTTGTTGCGGAACGGATACCAACTCTGTCATCCTGATCGTGACGTACATGGTGGAGAGTTCTCGTCGTGGATCAGGCCCCTGACATCGCCGCAAGCCGCCTTTCGCCCGAGGAGCTTGCGCGCAATTTTGCCGATGCGCATCCGCCGCTGACCGATAACCAGGCGGTTATCGAGGCGGACCGGTGCTATTTCTGTTATGACGCACCTTGCATCGAGGCCTGCCCCACGGGCATCGACATTCCGGGGTTCATCAAGAAAATCGCATCGGGCAATCTCGCCGGTTCGGCGCGGACGATTCTGGAATCGAATATTCTGGGCGGATCCTGCGCCCGTGTCTGTCCCACCGAAATCCTGTGTGAGCACGCCTGCGTGCGGAATGCTCAAGAGGAAAAGCCGATCGCGATCGGCGCCCTGCAGCGCCACGCCACCGATTGGCAGATGACGCATCGGGGGCAGCCATTCTCGCGCGCGGCGGCGACCGGCAGGCATGTCGCCGTCGTGGGGGCGGGGCCGGCCGGCCTGGCGTGCGCGCATCGCCTGGCCATGCATGGGCATGACGTCACGGTCTTCGACGCCCGGCCGAAGGCTGGGGGGCTGAACGAATATGGCATCGCCGCCTACAAGCTCCCGGATGATTTCGCCCAGCGGGAAATCGATTTCGTGACCGCGATCGGCGGCATCACGATCGAAGCCGGCAAGGTCCTGGGGCGCGACTTCACCCTGGCCGCGCTGGAGGCGGCCTATGACGCGGTCTTCCTCGGGATCGGCCAGGCCGGCGTACGGGCGCTCGGCATTCCGGGCGAGCAACTGGACGGCGTGCTGAACGCCGTCGATTTCATCGAGGCGGTACGCCGGTCCTCCACCAGGGGCGACGTGCCTGTCGGGCGTCGCGTGGTCGTGATCGGTGGCGGCAATACGGCGGTGGATGCCGCCGTGCAGGCCAAGCGCCTGGGGGCGGAGGAGGTGACGCTGGTTTATCGGCGGGGCGCGGACACCATGTCGGCAACGCCTGTCGAGCAGGAATGGGCGCAGACGAACAACGTCGCCATCCGCTATTGGGCTGCGCCCGCCCGGATCGAAGGGACGAATGGCGCGGTCGGTTCGGTGACCTTTGCCCGCGGCCACCTGGTTGATGGCAAGCCCGACTATGCGCTGGGCGAATTCACGCTGGCGGCCGACATGGTGCTGAAGGCGGTCGGTCAGCTCTTCCTGCCCGATCCACTGGATGAGGATTGGATCGACGTCGCGAACGGTCGCATCATGGTCGATGCGCACGGGCGCACATCCCGTGACGGTGTCTATGCCGGCGGGGACTGCACGCCGGGCGAGGATCTGACGGTCGCGGCGGTCCGCGATGGCCGCAATGCGGCGGAAACCATTCATGCCGACCTGGTCGGCGCAGCAGGAGCCTGAACGATGGCCGATCTCCGCAGCAACCTGGCCGGTATTCGCTCGCCCAACCCGTTCTGGCTGGCCTCGGCTCCGCCCACCGACAAGGAGTACAACGTCCGCCGGGCCCTGGAGGCGGGATGGGGCGGCGTGGTGTGGAAGACGCTGGGCGAGGACCCGCCGGTGGTCAATGTCAGCAGCCGCTACGGCGCGTTCAACTATAATGGCGACCGCCTGGTCGGCCTGAATAATATCGAACTGATCACCGACCGCCCCCTGGCGGTGAATCTGGCCGAAATCAAATCGGTCAAACGCGACTATCCCGACCGTGCCATCGTCGTAAGCCTGATGGTGCCCTGTGTCGAGGAAAGCTGGAAGCGCATCCTGCCGCTGGTGGAAGAGACCGGCGCGGACGGCATCGAACTCAATTTCGGCTGTCCGCACGGCATGTCGGAACGCAACATGGGCTCGGCGGTGGGCCAGGTGCCCGAATATGTCGAGATGGTCACGCGCTGGGTCAAGCAGAACACCCGCATGCCGACCATCGTGAAACTGACCCCCAACATCACCAACATTTTGATGCCTGCGCGCGCGGCCCTGCAAGGCGGTGCGGATGCGGTGTCGCTGATCAATACGATCCAGTCCATTGTCGCGGTCGATCTCGACGCGATGGCGCCGATGCCGGTGGTGGGCGGGCTGGGCACCCATGGCGGGTATTGCGGGCCGGCCGTCAAGCCGATCGCGCTGCGCATGCTGGGCGAGATCGCCCGCACCCCGGAGACGTCCGTGCTGCCGATTTCGGGTATCGGCGGCATTTCGAACTGGCGTGACGCTGCGGAATTCCTGGTCATGGGGGCCAGCACGCTCCAGGTCTGCACCGCGGCCATGCATTACGGCTTTCGTATCGTCGAGGATATGATCGACGGCCTGTCCAACTGGATGGACGACAAGGGCTTTGCGACGATCGCCGACGTGACGGGGCGTGCCGTGCCGAATTTCGTCAACTGGAACCAGTTGAACCTGAAATTCAAGACGCTCGCCGAGATCGACCAGGATGCCTGCATCAAATGCGGCTTGTGCCACATCGCCTGCGAGGACACCTCCCACCAGGCGATCGCCAGGACCGGCGCCGGCGACGAGCGGCGCTATGAAGTGATCGACGCCGAGTGCGTAGGGTGCAATCTGTGCGCGCATGTTTGCCCGGTGGATCACTGCATCACAATGGTGCCCCAGCCGGTCGATGAGGTCTTGACCTGGCCCGATCATCCGAACAACCCCGCCCGCCTCGCCCCGGCGGAGGCCGGCTGAGGGGCGCGCGCTTCGTATAGGTGCCTGCCGGGAAGCAGGCATCGCCGATCCGATCGAGGATGGCCGGTCCACCGGACAGGGGTGTTGGCCGGTTTATCCTTCCGCCTTCGCAGCGCATCCATGGTGCCGGGGACGCGGGATCGCGCGGCCCCGCTGTGCTCTCCCGAGTGGACCCTCCAGCGAATCAAAAAAACTGATCGTTTGGTCAGAAAAATGTTGTGATATCAAAATGAGAGGCGATAAGATCATCTCGTTCTCGTGACGTAACGCAGGCCGCAATCCATAGAACGTTACGCATGGAGATTCTCTCGTTCCAGAAAACTCGTATGCAGTGAAGGGTGTGTATAAGATGCGTATCTCGGTTCTTGCACTTCTTTCAGGGACGGTGCTCGCGTCCTCGGCGATCGCCGGACAGGCAGCCTCTGCGCAGACCGTCTCGCCGCAGCACGACCCCGCGAAAGCCCGCGCCGCTCCCCATGGTGAAGAGATCCAGATTTCCGCGCACGTGACCCCTGGCGGCGTGACGCGGACGGCGGTCGGCGGCGGAATCATGCGTGTCGAGACGGCGCCCAAGACTGTGCAGACTCTGTCGCGCGATTACATCGCCAAGCAAAGCCCGACATCGAACCCGATCCAGTTGATGGCGATGCTGCCCGGCGCGAACGTGCAAAATGCCGATCCGTTCGGCTTCGGTGGCGGCACGGTCACGGTGCGCGGCATGACATCCGACCAGATCGGATGGCTGATGGAGGGCGTGCCGCTGAACGATATCGGCGGCGGCACGATGTACGCCAACGAAGTCATCGATGCCGAAAACCTGGAACAGATGTCCGTGCAGCCCGGGTCGGCCAATTTCGATACGCCGACCGTCGCCGCCTCGGGTGGCCTGGTCAGCATGAACATGCGCGACCCGGCTGCCGCGATCGGCGGCTATGTCGATGCCGCATTCGGCAATTACAATACATACAGACAATTTGCACGGTTCGACACGGGTGAGATCGGACAGAGCGGCGTGCGGGCCTTCGTCTCCTTTTCGCATGCGTTGGGAGACGATTGGCGCGGGCCCGGCGGCTATATCAAGCGCCACGTCGATTTCAAGCTCGTCAAGGATTTCGCTGGCGGCAGCCATACCGGACTGGTCGTGGCCTGGAACAACCAGATCAACCAGCTCGATAACGGCGTCAGCCTGGCGGGTTGGAACAATTGTGGATTCGGGTGCAATTACGACGGACGACTGGATCCGAACAATCCTGGAATGTATTACAAATTCCATCGGAATCCGTTCAACAACGTCGTCGTTTCTCTGCCGACGCATATCCGGCTCTCCCGGAATCTCAGCATCGATGACACGGCTTATCTGTGGGCCGGCAATGGCGGCGGCGGCAGCGCCGGCATGATCGGGGGCGCGGGCGGCCAGACCTATTTCGGCAACACCCCGGTGACCGTCGCCGGCGTCTCCTATGCCGGGCCGGCCCAGCTTGTCTATAATCCCTACACGATCACCGAAAACCGCGCCGGCAATAACCTGCGCGCCACGCTCAAGACCGGAATCAACGAACTGACGGGCGGCTGGTGGTATGAATGGTCCGATCAGGACAACCAGCATCCGGTCGAATATCAGCAAAATGGAGACCCGTTAAACGTCTGGGGCAATGATAACAGCTATCGCTACCTGATGAGCAATGGTCAGTATTACGACGCCTATCATTATCACGTCACGACCGAGATCAACATGCTCTATGTCGGAGACCGTCTGCATCTGCTGCGGGACCACCTGCTGCTGGAGGCCGGGTTCAAGGACGCGATGATGTCGCGGCTGGTCACGAATGAGCAGCCCGGTGCGCCATTCCACACCAGGGGCAATGTCAACGAACCACTGCCGCAGGTGGCGGCGAGCTATCGCTTCAATCAGCATCATCAGGTCTATGTCACGGGTGCGACGAATTTTCGTATGCCGAATGCGAATTCGCTGGTCACCCAATATGACACGTCGGGCAACCTGACGCAGAGCGCATCACTGCAGAAGCCGGAATATTCGATCGAGGAAGAGCTGGGATACCGTTATAACGGATCATGGCTGGTCGCGGACGTTGCGTTCTTCAACTATAATTTCACCAATCGCCAATATGGCTATACGGTCTACGACCAATTCGGCGGACAGCGGAGCGTCTCGGGCAACGCGGGCGGCCAGACCACGCGGGGCGTCGACATCCAGCTCGGCACCCGGCCGATCCTCTATCACCTGCGGCCATATTTGTCGTTCGAGTATCTGCATACGCGGGTAGACAATAATCTGATCCAGTCCAGCAACGCGGCAACCGGAATCACAACCTATTGGAACACGCGCGGCAATGTCGCGCCCGGCAGCCCTCACGCCATGGGGACGCTCGGTCTGGATTACGATGACGGACATCTCTTCGGCAACCTGAACCTGAAATATGTCGGTTCCCAGTACGGCGACTTCATGAACGCTGAAAAGATCCCGTCTTACATCGCCGATTCGATCACCGTCGGCTATCGCATGAACAATTTCGGCGTGCTCAAGGCGCCGCAGATTCAGCTTAACGTCTCCAACCTTGCGAATTCGCATTATCTCTCCGGCGTGAATGGCGCCGGTATCGATGGCGGCGCCTCGTACTATATCCAGGCTCCGTTCTCCATCGCGGGAAGCATTTCGGCCGGTTTCTGAATGTTTCCAAGCCCGGCCGCGCGTCGTGGCCGGGCCCGATGACCGGCGTATATTTCGTGGAAATGCGATCATGACGATTTCGGCATCGTGTCCGAGGATCGGCGTCACGCCGTCTACCTGCTGGTTCAGGACACGACGTCCGCCGCGCAATATCCCGCGCCGACCCGTCTGCCTGGTCTTGATCCGGGATGCGGCTATCGCCTCGGCGCGCCGGCCCCGAACGGCATGCCATCGGCCATGGACCTGCCCCTGACGGCGGCGCAGCGTGCCATCGCCGAAGGGAGGCTGCACATGGCGGGGGCATTGCTGATGAGTCAGATCGGCATCGTCATGCCGAATCTCTGGCCACAGAGCGCGGTGGTGCTGGAATGCCGCGCCCTTTGACGGGCTGGGCAACTCACCTGACGGAATTGGAATGCGCGCCTATCCGTACCAGGATGGCCAGCAGCGCGGCGACGGTTCCCAGAATGGTGACGGCGCCCCATCCTCCCATGTGCCAGGCCCAGGTGGCCACTGCCGAACCGATGGCGCCGCCGAGGAACATGCCGGTCATGAAGATCGTGTTCAGGCGGCTGCGCGCCTGCGGATGCAGGGCGAAAACGACATGCTGGTGCGAGACCAGGGCGCCCTGAACCCCCAGGTCGAGCATGATGACGCCGACGACAAGACCCGCCAGGCCGTTCCACAGGCCGAAGATCAGCCACGCCAGCACGGTCAGCAGGGCGCCGGCCGAAATGGCCCAGTGGGGGCCGTGGCGATCGGCGACGCGCCCGGCAAGCGGCGCGGCGAAGACGCCGACGGCCCCGACAATTCCGAACAGACCGGCGATATCGGGACCCATGTGAAAGGCGGGTTCCTGCAGGTGCAGGGCAAGAATGGTCCAGAATGCGGTAAAGGACGCGAAAAGTGCCGCTTGTGCGGCCGTGGCCCGCCGCAATACGGGTTCGTCCCGCCAGAGATGAAAGAGGGATTTCAGCGCAAACCCATACCCGATATCCGCCTGCGGATGCTTGCGGGGGAGGACGACGAGCATGAGGCCGGCCGCGACCAGGGCCATCGGCACCCCCAGCCAGAACATCTGGCGCCAGCCGAAATGCGCGGCGACAAACCCCGCCAATGTGCGGCTGAGCAATATGCCGGACAGCAACCCGCTCATGACCGTTCCGACGGTGCGGCCGCGCTGTTCGGGCGTCGCCAGCGACGCGGCGAAGGGGACGATCTGCTGGGCGACCGTGGCGGCCGCCCCCAGCAAGGCCGAAGCCACGACAAGCAGCCCCGCCGTGGGCGCCATGGCGGAAACGATCAGGACCGTGGCCAGGGCGATGAACTGCGCGACGATCAGGCGACGGCGATCCAGCAGATCGCCCAGCGGCACCAGCAATACAAGACCGAATGCGTATCCGAGCTGCGTGGCGGTGGGAATCAGCGCGGGCGCCCCGGAGGACGGGAAGGCGTTTTCGATGACGCCAAGCATCGGCTGGTTATAATAGATATTGGCGACCGCGATCCCCGCGGCGGCGGCCATCGCGAACGTGACGGCCCGTCCAAGCGGAACGGACAGGATCGACGGGGATAAGGTCTGTGCGTGGCTCATGGATGACGGCGTTCCCCGAGTGGCTTGATATTGGGTGGCTTGATCTATGCATGGCCGTATGCATGGCCGAAGGACGTCTCGGCCATGGCTGACCATCGCCGCGGCGTTGCCTGCGCGGCGATGGTCTTGGCCCTTCAGGCAGGGTCCTTCAGATGGCCGGTCAGGCGGCGTCGACCAGGACGATTTCGGCGTCCTCCAGGGCGGTGACGCGCAGGGTGTCGGTTTTTGAGATTGCGGCGCCGTCGCGGGCATTGACCCGCACGCCGTCGATCTCGACCGCGCCCGTGGCGGGCACCAGATAGGCGAAGCGCTCGGTGCCCAGGACATACTCGGCGGTCTGGCCGGCCTTCAGCGTCGCGCCCAGAACGCGGGCATCGGTGCGGATCGGCAGCGCGTCGGCATCGCTGTCATAGCCCGAGGCCAGGGTGACGAAATGACCGGCCCGATTCTCCCTGGGGAACGGACGGGCCCCCCAGCTTGGCGCCTTGCCGTGCCCGGTGGGGATGATCCAGATCTGGAAGATCTGGGTCTCGCCCGGCTCCAGGTTGTATTCGCTGTGCGTGATGCCGGTGCCGGCGGACATCACCTGCACGTCGCCGGCCTCGGTACGGCCCTTGTTGCCCAGATTGTCCTGGTGGGTGATCGCGCCCTTGCGGACATAGGTGATGATTTCCATGTCGCGGTGCGGATGGGCGGGAAAGCCCGTGCCCGGCGCGATGGTGTCGTCGTTCCAGACCCGCAGATTGCCCCAATGCACGCGCTCGGGATCGCGATATTCCGCGAAGGAGAAATGATGTTTCGCCTTCAGCCAGCCATGATCGGCTCCGCCCAGGCTGTCGAATGATCTGACGTCTATCATGTGATGCCTCCCGGCCGTATTGGCCTGCTACACGAAAAGAGATAGATCGCGGCGATCATCGTTTAAATGGAAATGACGGAAATGCATTGATTCCAAAAGATGCATGATCGAATGCCATGGATTTCCGGCCCCAGAAACGCCAAGCGCCGCGCGACCCATGGGTCGCGCGGCGCAAGCCCGATGACTGGCGATTGCCTTATCCGCGGATGAAGGTCAGCAGGTCCTGGTTGACCAGGTCCTTATGCGTCGTGCAGGTCGCGTGTGGCGCGCCGGGATAGATCTTGAACTGCGCGCCCGGTACGATCCTGGCCGCCAGCGCGGCGGTGGGGGCAAGCGGCACCGTCTGATCGTCGTCGCCATGGATGATCAGGGTCGGCACGCGGATATCGGCCATTTCCTTCCGGAAATCGGTTTCCGAGAACGCGGTGACGCAGTCGATGGTACCCTTGATCGAGGCCTGCAGCGCGATCTGCAGCGTCTGGGTCAGCACGCCTTTGGATACGGTGCTGTCCGGTCGGTTGGTGCCGTAGAAGATCGTGTTGAAGTCATCCAGGAATTGCGCGCGGTCGTTGGTGATTCCGGCACGGATGGCGTCGAATATTTCCGCCGGCACGCCGTCGGGATGGTCGTCGGTCCTGATGAAGAAGGGCGTGACCGCACTGATCAGGACCAGCTTGGAAACCCGGCTGTCGCCGTGGCGGGTGATATAGCGCACGATATCCCCGCCCCCCATCGAGAAGCCCACCAGGACGATGTCCCGCAGGTCCAGATGGTCGATCAGTTGGGCGATATCGTCGGCAAAGGTGTCGTAATCATAACCGGTCCAGGGCTGGCTCGACCGGCCGAAGCCCCGCCGGTCGAAGGCGATGGCGCGATAGCCGTTCTGGGCCAGATGCAGCATCTGATGGTCCCACATGTCGGCGCTGAGCGGCCAGCCATGGCTGAACAGGACCGGCTGTCCCGTGCCCCAGTCCTTGTAATAGATTTCCGTGCCGTCACGTGTTGTCAGGATGGTCATGGCGGGTCTTTCTCGCATTCTGGAGGGAAGGGGGAAATCAGTCTGCAAGCTTGGCGGCAAGCTGTGCGACGCGCTGGCCGAGGAAATGCGCGCCATCGCGTTCGTTGGCACTGACCGCGCGGGAACCATCGCCGGCGGCGATGGTGGTCGCGCCATAGGGCGCACCGCCGGTGATCTCGTCCAGGCGCATCTGGCCCTGGAAATTATAAGGCAGTCCGCTGATGACCATCCCATGATGCAGCAGATTGGTGATGATCGAGAACAGGGTGGTTTCCTGCCCCCCATGCTGTGTCGCCGTCGAGGTGAACGCCGCGCCGACCTTGCCGATCAGCGCGCCCTTGAACCACAAGCTGCCGGTCTGGTCCCAGAAGGCAGCCATCTGCGACGCCATGCGCCCGAAGCGGGTCGGCGCACCGACGATGATGGCGTCATAGGCTTCGAGATCGGCGGGAGTCGCGACCGGCGCGGCCTGGTCCAGCTTGAAATGGTTCGCGCGGGCGATGTCCTCCGGCACGGTCTCGGGCACGCGCTTGATATCGGCTTGCGCTCCCGCCGCCCGGGCGCCTGCGGCAACTGCCTCGGCCATCGTCTCCATATGGCCATATGTCGAATAGTAAAGAACAAGAACCTTGGTCATTTCTCTTCTCCTGACGGAACGGCGCCGGACGATGGCGATTGGCGTCTAAGGACGTGTTATCCCAGGTTCCGGGGTGCAAAAACAAAAATGAAAGAAAGTATTTGTTTCCGTTTTTTATCCGAAGCGCGGAAAGGCGGCAGCCCGCATGCGTCGCCGCATGGCCGACGGAAGGCGCCTTGTACCGATCCCCACCCGTATCGCCGGATATTCAGCCGAGCGCTGCGCGGTTTGGCGGGCTGTCCAGATCCAGCACCGGTCCCGCCGGGACCACGCCGTGAGGATTTATCGATCGGTGGCTCTGGTAATAATGGTTCTTGATGTGCGTGAAATTCACCGTGCCGGCGACCCCGGGGGTCTGGTACATGTCGCGCAGATACGCCGAAAGATGCGGATAATCCGCGATCCGGCGCAGATTGGTCTTGAAATGGCCGACATAGACGGCATCGAAGCGGATGAGCGTGGTGAACAGGCGGATATCGGCCTCGGTCATGGTCGGCCCGACCAGCCAGCGCCGCCGCGACAATCGTGCCTCCAGCCAGTCCAGCGTGTCGAACAGCGGCAGGATCGCGTCGTCATAGGCTGACTGGGTGGTTGCGAAACCGCTTTTGTATACGCCGTTATTGACCGTGTCATAGATGCGGGCATTGATCCGATCGATCTCGGGACGCAGCGCCTGCGGATAGAAATCGCCAGGTGCCGCGCCGATCCCGTCGAAGGCGCTGTTGAACATCCGGATGATCTCGGACGATTCATTGCTGACGATCGTCCCGCGTGCCTTGTCCCACAGGACGGGCACCGTGACGCGTCCGCTATAGCGGGGCGCGGCGGCGGTATAGATCTGGTGAAGAAAGGCCGCGCCGAAAAGCGGATCGGGCACCACGCCCGGCGCCGCGGCGAAGGTCCAGCCGTGCTCCAGCATCAGCCAATGGACGACCGACACGGAAATCATCCCTTCCAGCCCCTTGAAGGCGCGCATGATCAGCGTGCGGTGCGCCCAGGGACAGGCAAGGGAGACATAGAGATGGTAGCGTCCGGCCTCGGCCACGAAGCCCCCGCCGCCCGACGGGCCGGGACGCCCATCTGCGGTGATCCAGTTGCGAAAGGCGGCGTCTGTGCGGACGAATCGACCGCCGGTCGACGACGTGTCATACCAGACGTCACGCCATTGTCCTTCAACGAGCATGCCCATGGATGATCTCCGGCACTCGGGTGTCGGGAGAAAGCTAGGCTTGGCCGGCCACGGTATCAATCGCGTCTGAACAGATGCCGTGTTCAGGAAAAACGGAAGACCGTAAGGCTCGCGTTGGCCGTATCATTTTGAAATAATAATATTCAAGAATGATCCGTGCCCAAGGTAGCAGGAATATGATATATAATTTTGAATAAGAAATGAATTAGGCTGGATTTGTAGACCCGGACCGATTGTGGGCCGGAATTCTTGTGGAAAGGAATATTGCGCCTGTTGCCAGTATGGCGCTGTCACAAAATCTTAAATTTGGAAAGCTCTGGAGCACCGCTTGCGGCGGCGGAGCCGGCATCGGCCGGCGGGCCGGGGCGGAATGAGGGGGACCAGGAAAAGTTTTCCCTGTTTTTCCAGGGCGACCATATGGACAGCCTTAAAGCTTCGCGCTAGGTTGTTAATGATTGCTTAACACGCACATTGCGGGGCGTGCGTTCCCGATGTCCTTTGAATCAAGGGCTTTTGTGTTTATATAAACAAGGAAAGTGTCAAGTAATGATGCAGTATCTGCAGACGCTGCTGAGTCTGAAGCGTGATCGACGTGGCGTGACCATGCTTGAATATGGCCTGATCGCCGCGCTTGTGGCGGTGGTCGCGATCGGCGCGCTGACAACATTGGGTACCAATCTGAGCGGCGTCTTTTCTGCCATCAGCAATAAAGTCACAAGCTGATATTGTTCTCTGCGGTGGAACAGAACCGTATTCAGACGCGATTTTATGTTGTGTGACATGGAGGCATGTCTGGCGCAGGGGGTGGGTGCGGGCTTCGCTCTCCTCCTGCTGTGGGCCGCTCTTCGTGATATTGCGGTGCGGTTGATTCCTGATTGGCTTGTATCGCTTGTCGCGCTGTCAAGTATTTCCCTTGCGATCATCCGGCATCATGTGCTGGCGGGGTTGATATCGGGGGGAATCCTGTTTTGCCTGGGCTTCGCCTGCTGGTCGCGCGGCTGGATGGGCGGTGCGGACGTCAAGCTGCTCGGGGCGGTCGGTCTGGCGATTCAGCCTCGGCAGATCCCGGACCTGGTTCTTGCCGTGACTTTGGCGGGCGGCGTTCTGGCTGTCCTTTATCTCATGGCCCGGACCTTTGTCGCCGAACGGAGCGGCGGCGCGATACCGCGGGGGCGAATCGCGCGGGTGTTGCGAATCGAGCGTTGGCGGCTCCATCGCGGATGTCCGCTTCCCTATGTGTGCGCCATCGCAGTCGGAAGCGTTATCGTTCTCCTGTAGGGCGTGACTGATCATGTTTCGGCTGATTTTCTTCATTCTGATGGCTGTCGGCCTGGGTGGATTCGGGACCGTTGCATGGATCGCCACCCGGCCACCGGCGACCGCCCGGCCGGCGGCGCCCCCGACCCTGCAGGTCCTGGCGGCCGCGCGCCCTCTGGATGCGGGGAATTTGCTGAAGCCCGAGGATATCATTGCGATTCGGGTGCCGCAGGGCAAGGAGGGCGCCGACGTGACGCAGGACAGTGCCGAGGGGCGTGAGGCGCTGGCGGGTGCGATGCTGCTGCACGGCGTCGGGGCCCAGGCAATCCTTCGTTCGACCGATCTGCTGCGGCCGGGCGATCGCGGCTTTCTCGCTGCGGCGCTGCAGCCGGGCATGCGCGCGGTCACGGTCGGCGTGGACGCGATTACCGGGACAGCGGGCCTGATCTGGCCTGGCGATCATGTCGATCTGATCCTGACGCAGGCATTTGCCGGCTCGTTGCCGGCCGAACATCGCGTGGCCGCAGAAACCGTGCTGTCGAATGTCCGCGTGATCGCGATCGATCGCCGGCTGGTGCAGGGCGCGTCGGCCAGCAATGAGCCGCAGGCCCGCACCGTGACACTCGAAGTCACGCCTGACGATGCCGAGCGTGTGTCGGTGGCGGTCCATCTGGGGCGCCTGTCGCTTTCGGTTCGCTCCGCCCAGGTCGGGCCCGTGCCCCAGCCGGCTCCGCCGGCGGCGTGGGCTGGCGACGTTTCCGCCATATTGCATGACGACCACGCATCCGATCCGGCGGACGGTCGCTCCCTGACCCTTTACCAGGGGGGAGCGGACGGAAAGGAGTTCCACTACTGATGTCCGGGAAATCCCGCCTGGCCGGCGCCCTGGTGCGGATTGCGGTCGCGACCTGCCT
>NZ_JABXXP010000023.1 GCF_013376155.1 Nguyenibacter vanlangensis | reverse complement strand
GGTCATCGACTACCCGATGCCGCGCGGCGCGATCGCCGGCTATTACCCCGAACTCAACCCGCTGCTGCCGCTCGATTATTTCGACGAGATCAGCGGCACCCCGGCGGCCAAATCCATACCGGTCAAGGTGGTTCCCAGCGTTGCCTCGGCGGCGCCGATCCGAATCGCCGGATAGAAGGCGGGAAGGCGTCGTGGATGAGATCGCCCTGAGGCGCGCGGACAGGCCGGTCCTGGACCGACGGGGCCGGCCTTTGCGCGATCTCCGGATATCGGTGATGGACCGGTGCAATTTCCGCTGCCCATACTGCATGCCGGAAGCAGCCTATCCGGAGGGCTTTCGTTTCCTGTCGCCGCCGGAACGGCTCGATTTCGACGAGATCACGCGCGTGGCGCGCATGGCGGCGGCACTGGGCGTCACCAAGCTGCGCCTGACAGGCGGCGAGCCCCTGCTTCGCCCCGGCCTGGCGGATCTGGTGGCGCGCCTGGTGCGGATTCCCGGCATCGACGACGTCGCACTCACCACCAACGGCGTGCTGCTGGACCGTCAGGCGGGCGCGTTGCGCGCGGCGGGGCTGCACCGCGTAACGGTCAGCCTCGACAGCCTCGATCCGCGCGTTTTCGCGCGTCTCAGTGGCGGAAGAGCGGAACTGGCGGCTGTGTTGCGCGGCATCGATGCCGCGCGTCATGCCGGGTTTCCCGGCGGCGTGAAGATCAACACCGTCGTCCAGCGCGGCGTGAACGATGAAGGCGTACCGGGTCTTCTGGCGCATTTTCGTCATACCGGCGTCGTGGTGCGCCTGATCGAATACATGGATGTGGGCAGCCGCAACGGCTGGACGCGCGACGACGTCGTGCCGTCGCGCGCATTGCTGGCGCGGCTCGACACGCTGTGGCCGCTCGAACCGCTTCTGCCGAACTATCGCGGCGAGGTGGCGCGCCGCTACCGCTATGTCGATGGCGGCGGCGAGATCGGTTTCATCGCCTCGGTCAGCGCGCCGTTCTGCGGCGGCTGTTCGCGCGCGCGGCTTTCGTCCGAGGGACGGCTCTATACGTGCCTCTTCGCGACGAAAGGCACCGACCTGCGCGCGATCCTGCGCGACCAATCCGGCGCCGGGGACGACGAGCGGCTTCGCCAGGTACTGTCCCGGATATGGCGCGACCGCGCCGACCGATACAGCGAGGCGCGCGTCGAGGATACGGCCCAGGCAGACGGAACAAAGTACAAGCAGACGCACGAAAAAATCGAAATGCACTATATCGGAGGCTGAGATGACGCGACAGGGACCCATCCTCACGCATCTCGACGAGAGCGGAAAGGTTCCGCGTATGGTTGATGTGGCCGAAAAACAGATCACGGAGCGGGAAGCGCATGCCCAGGCGCGCGTGCGATTTCCACCCGAGGTCGCCAGGGCGCTCCACGACGCGGCCTTCATGACGACGAAAGGGGCGGTGATCACCGTGGCGCAGGTCGCGGGCGTGATGGGGGTGAAGGCGACGTCGTCCCTGATTCCGCTCTGCCATCCGCTCGACCTGTCCGGATGCGCGGTCGATATCATGGTCGAGGGGGACGAAGCCGTGATAGAGTGCCGCGTGCGCTGCACAGGTCGCACCGGCGTGGAAATGGAGGCCCTGACAGGCGCCTCGGTTGCCGCGTTGACCATCTATGACATGTGCAAGGCCCTGACCCACGACATGGTGATCCGGGACGTGCGGCTGCTGGGGAAGACCGGCGGAAAGCGCGATTTCGGCAGTGCCCTGCCTGTCGTCGCGGTGTCATGACCCGTCCGCTTTGCGGCCTTGTGCGCGAGACGGAACGGAGGAAGAGACTGCCATGGGCGACTTGTTTCATGCGCTGACCGTGGCGCCCCTCGATTGTCCTGATGCGCCGACCGTCCTGAACGTCGCGGACGAGGTGTCGGTCAGGCTTCTGTTCAACGGGATCCTTCCGCACGGCGTGATGATGATGACGCCGGACCACCTGGAGGATTTCGCGTTCGGCTACTGCCTGACGGAGGAAATCGTTCACTCCGCCGACCAGATCCGGTCGGTCGTGGTGGCGGAAGGCGATGATGGACCGACGCTGGATGTCAGGATCGCCGGCGAGTGCCTGGCAGGATTGCTCCGGCGCAGGCCCCGCGCCCAGACCGGGCATTCAAGTTGCGGACTCTGCGGAAGCGACGACGTGCCGTCCGTGCATGCGGCCGAAACGGCGCCCTTCCCGGTCGCGTACACGATCGCCCCGGCGGCGGTGCGCCGCGCCTTGGACGACCTCGAACGCTGGCAGGACCTGAACGCCAGGACGCGCATGGTGCATGCGGCGGCCTGGGCCGACCGGGACGGTCGCATCCTCCTCATCCGCGAGGATGTCGGCCGCCATAACGCGCTCGACAAGCTGATTGGCGCCAGGATGCGCGATGCCGCGATCCAGACGGACGGGATCTGCCTTCTGAGCAGCCGGTATTCGTTCGAAATGGCGCTCAAGACCGTGCGCTCCGGCATGGCCACGGTCGTCGCGGTTTCCGCCCCGACCTACCGGGCATACCAGCTCGCCGAACGGATGAACCAGACATTGATCGCCATCGCGCGTCACGACAGGCAGCTCGTGTTCTGCGGTGGGGCACGCTTGGCGCGATGATCGCGCGTCAGGACGGGACGGCTGGCACCGGGGGAAGGGCCGACAGGGCCGGGGCGCCGCAAACGGGCGCTCCATCGCAATCGTCCCGCGCCGCATTGCCGCTTCGTCATGCGGTGGACCGCACATGTCGGCGGCCGTGAAAGGGGCCACTCTGCCGGCATGGCCCGGAAAATGGGCGTGGCTGTATGCGCCGTCGTGGTCCAGCACGGCATTTGCCCTGCGGACGTCGGTGGCGGCGCTCATGTCCCTGCTCGTCGCCATGTGGATGGAGCTGGATAGTCCGCAATGGGCGCCTCTCACCGTCTGGGTCGTCGCGACATCGACCCGCGGAGAGACCCTCTCCAAGGCGCGCTGGCGCCTTGTCGGAACGGCTGCGGGGTGCATCATCAGCGTCTGTGCCATTGCGTGTCTGCCGCAGCAGCCCGCATTGCTGATACCGTCCATGGCCCTGTGGGTGGGCGGTTGCAGCGCGTGCGCCACGTTCTTCGACGGCTATCGTCGCTATGCGTTTCTCGTCGCCAGCTTTACCGGCGCGATCGTTTCCTCGGCCGCTTTCACGGCGCCCCAGAACATCTTTGAAATCTCGCTGTCCCGCGGAACATACATCGTTCTCGGCATCCTGTGCGAAACCGCCGTGGCGACGCTGACCAGCCGCAATGCCGAGAAAGTCGCATTCACGAATCTCGTCGCACGCCTGCGCGGCATGACGGCCAGGGTCGAGGACGCCATCAGGGACTCCGCCGGGCGCCCTCTCTCCATACCGCAGGAAACGGATCTGCTGGAGGATGTCATGGCCGCGAACGCCCGGGTCGAGTTCGACGTGCTCGAACTCGGGCCGGGCCATGGCCGGATCGTCGATCATGCCCGCGCGACATTAAGCGTCCTCCTCATGAGTCTCGCCAGGGCGCGTGTCGGCCTGGCGGCCTCCGAATTGACGGACGACATGGATGCTGCGCGAAGGCATATGGCGGCGATCCTGCATCCCAGGCGGGGCGACAGGTTCCGGTTCTCGGCACATTCCCCACGCCAGGCGGCAGAGGCCGCAAGAGTAGGGGCAAGAACGGCCACCGGCATTCTCGGTGCCGGCCTTCTTTGGGACGTGACCGCCTGGGATGAAGGACCCCGCTTCTTTTCCTACCTGACCCTCGTCAGCGGTCTTCTGGCGACCCGCGACCTGCCGGCCGTGGCCGCGCGGGATTTCCTGACCGGCGCGATGTGGAGCACGGCAGTCGCCTGCCTGTTCGTATGCGTCGTCATGCCCGCCGTGACGGCACCCGAATGCCTCGCTGCCCTGCTGTTCTGCCCCATGTTCGTCGGTGGGCTTGCTGCCCGGGACAGCAGATTGGGCACCCATGCCATGGCATTCAACATGTTCCTGCCTGTCCTCATCGCGCCCAGCAACGGGGGACGGACCGACGAGATCGCGTTTTTCAACGGCGCGATGTCGTTTCTGGCCGCGATCGTGTACGAGAAGACGATCCTGTCCACCGTGCTTCCGTTTGGCGCGGTAAGCCATCTGCGTCGTACCGACATCTGGGTCCAGAGGCGGCTGCGCCTCCTGGCGAAGACATCGGCGACCCAGACGATCGCGCAATGGCTTTACGAAAATGCCGCCAGCATGGTCCGGTCGGTCAGGACATGCCGGGGCGCGCCGGACGACACGCTCAAACACTACCTGGCGCGCCACCTGCAGGCCATGGTGCTCGGCCTGTGGATTATCGAACTGCGCGATGCGTCGCAGGGCGCGTCGCTGTCACGACAGGCGGCGACGAGGCTCCGGGTCTTTTTGCAAAGATGGTCGCAACAGGGCGAGGATTCCGTGGGACTGGCACGGCTCACGCTTGCCGATCTTCAGGCCCATGCCCATGCCCAGCCCCATGTCACGCCGGAAATCATACGCGCATTACGTGGGATTATCGATAATGTCCCGCTATCAAGGGAGAGTATTGTGGAATGAGAATCCCGGACTGACACCGCACGGGCCATGTCGCAGCAGGGCACGGAATCCCTCAATCAGCGAGAAGAGCAGATCATGTTTCTGAAGCAATTATATTATCTTCGCGAAATCGAACGGTATCAGAGCTTCTCCAAGGCTGCCCAGGCATGCAACGTGTCGCAGCCGGCGCTCTCCCGGGCCATCCGTCAGCTCGAAGACGAGCTGGGTATCGTCATTATCGACCGCAAGAAAAAGGTCTTTGGCGTCACCGACGACGGGGTGCGCGTTCTCAAATGGGCGCACGACATCCTGCGGGGCGTCAGCGAACTGCGCAATGAAGTATCGAGTTCCCGGCAGGCTATCGCGGGTGTCGTCAAGATTGGCGTCATTCCGACCGCCGTGCATATCGTTCCCATTTTGCTCGAAGAGGTCCGGGCACGATGCGGTGACTTCGCAAGCGAGGTCTTCGTCCTGCCGAACATCGCGATCATCGAGAAACTGGTAAGCAAGGAACTCGATATCGGCATCATGTATTACGATCAGTGTCCGCAGGCCAAAGCTTTCGAAGTGCGTGCTCTCTATGCCGAACAGCAGGTACTCGCGGCATCCGATGCGTCGTCGTTGCCGGCGGGAGACCAGATCAGTTGGGAGGCCGCGGCCAGGCTGCCCCTCGCGTTGCTCAGCAGGGAATTGCGCTGTCGGCAATTGGTCGATGTCGGGTTTCAGACCGCCGGGGTCGAGCCGATCATACGGCTCGAAACGAATTCCCTGGAAATGATACACGCCGAAGTCATGGCCGGAAAGGTGGCGACCATTCTGCCGGTTTCCTCCTTTCCCTTGCGCGTGCCACCACAGGGCCGGTTAAAGATGCGGCGTCTTCCAGGTTTTTCGCCCGGCTCCGTCGGACTGGTCCGCCTGAGCGAGCCGGGGCTCTCCACATTCGCGTCGGAAGTCTGGGCCACGGTGCTGAAAACGCGCTTGCAGGACGACCTGGATCTCCTGTGCAAATCCGGTTGAGGATCGCGTTTCCCGCCCGCCGGACAGCCCGAACCGGCATAGTCAGATATAATTTGCCAATGTCATGTTTTTCATGTCGGAAACCAGGATGTACGAGGCTTCGAGCCGCGTATTGAGTTCGGACGTCTCCGTGGCAACCGACGCAATATCGGCGTCTCTGGCATTCGAAAGCTGGGTCTTCAGCATCGACTGCACGCTGGTAAGCAGCGTCGATTGCGATGTCAGGCCGTCCTGGGTCACGCCGACCGTCGATTCCATGTCCGTAAGCTGGCCGATCGTGGTCGTGAGCGATGCGTTAAGCTGATTGACCAGATCCGAAAAACCGCTTGTCGAAGGCGACATGTTCTTCATTGACGACATGATCATCATGTCGCGCATCAGGTCCCGGATCGGCGAACCCGTGGATGTCGAGGACGCCGAGGACGTGGCCGTGCCCTGTGTCGCAACGATGCCGACGGCTATCGATGAATTGTCGCCCGTTACGACCGATCGCTGAAGGCCGACGGCCGCACCCGGCGAGACGGAGAGCGATGGCGAAAAAACCGAGAGCGACGGGTCGCTCGCGGCGGTCGTGGCATTGGCCATGACCGACGATGCGCCGGCCGAGCCGAGTGTGCCGACGATGTCGGAGATCTGTGCCGCGAGCGCGCTGTTCGCAAGCGGCATATTGCCGTTGATCGGGGGCGTGTTGGAATCGTTTCCGGAAAAGACATAGCCGGATCCGCTGGACGTGTTGAGAACGGATTGCAGCTCGGTCAGGGTGCTGGTCGCCTGCACCGCAACGGACGTCACCGCACCGGGGGACGTCGTGCCGGAAATGCCCACTAGGCTCGTGGCCATCGACTGAGCCTGCGAGACAAGCTGCGTCAGGGCCGTGGCCGTGACGGTCAGGTTGGTCTGCGCATTCGTGATATTGGCCTGCCAGGCGCCGACCTGGGTGATCTGCGGCGTGAGACTGATGGCGGTCGATCGCGTCGAACCAAGTCCCGCATAGGTTTCAGAAAGCGTGCCGGCAGACGTTTCCCACGAGAGCGTTTCGTTCTCCAGGTTCATGTCCTTGATGCCGGAAGAGAGGATAAGAGAGGCGCCGGCATCGCCATACTGACCGATCGTCGTACTCATCAGCTTTGCTCCGAGCCTGTTTAATTGATGGCATCCAGAAGCGCCGTAAACATGTTCTGTACGGCAGAGACCACTTTTGCATTGGCGGTATAGGCATTTTGCAAGGCCACGACCTTGGACATTTCATCGTCCACGTTGACGCCGGATACGTTGGAAACGCTTGTCTGCAATGTTGTCTGAACCGAGGTGGCGGACGTCAGGTTATCGCTCGCGGTCGAGATCGTCGCGCCCTGGGCCGAGGTCAGCGTCGTGGCCAGTGCAAGCAGCCCCTGGTTGCCATTGTAACCCGTTGATTGGCTGCCGTCCGGCCCCAGGCCGCTCGACGGCGCGGCAAGACCCGCGCTTTGGCTGACATCGTTGGAATCGGTTCCGAACGCCTGGCTGAGAACGTTCGTGATGATGGTCGTATCGCCGGTCGTCGTCGCACCGGTCGTGCCGTTGGTCGTGGTCGTGAGCAATGACGGCGTGTCGGCATATATCCGGCTGACGCCGATCGCCGACGACAGCCCCACGATACCGTTGGGCGTCTCCTGCGTCGGATTGGAAGATTGGGGCACGGTCGTGCCGGTTGCGTCCGTGCCGTTCGTGAACAGCGAGAGACCCGCGTTGCTGAAACGATTGATGAGCGTATAGGAAAACGAGTCCAGTTGTGCCTGCATCTGCGGATAGGTGTCGTCGCGCAGCGTGATGTTGGCGCCCAGCGTGCCGCCGGTCAGATGCGCGGTGACGTCCGTTCCGGCCAGCATGATGCCGGGGATCGTCGAACCGGCGTTGCCGGCGGCATAATACATGCCCGACGTGACGGTGGCGTAGGATGTGCTCAATGGCCAGGTGGAACTCGGAAGGGTTTCCGAACTGTCATTCCCGCCGATCTGGTCGGGGCGGGTCGGAAGTTCCGTTCCGTCCGCGGTTCGGACGATCATGTCGCCGTTCGCGGTCGTAGAAAACGTGACCGAAAGTTGAGAGGACAGGTCGGACATGATTCCCAGGCGCTGGTTCTCGAGATCGGCCGTGTCCGATCCGATGGCCTTGAGGTTCATGATCTGCTTGGACAAAACGCCGATCTGCGTGAGGTCGGAATTGACCGAGGATACGGTCGAGGCGACATTGTCTTGCGCGGTCTGGCGCTGGCTCGCATATGTCGTGGCCAGTGTATGGATCGCGGTCGTCAAGGATTGCGCATTCGAGATCACGGTCGATTGCGAGGCGCTGTCCAGGGGATTGGCGGTCAGTTCCGTAAGGGCGTTCTGCACATTGCCCAGATCATCGGAAAGCGTGTTCGTGCTGCCGGAATCCGACGATGTCGAGCCCTGGACGGCGGACACCGCGGCAAGCGAATTGCTCATCGTCGAATAGGATGCGACCTGGGCATTCTGACCGTACAGGGCCGATTGCAGCGCCTGGTTGATGCTCAGTTGCGTCGCGCCGATCCTGACGCCGTTTCTCAGGCCGCCCGGCACGTCGGACGATATCGTGGCCGTTTCGCTCACATACCCTGCCGTGCCCGAGTTCGAAACGTTCTGCGAGGTGACGGACAGTTCGGATTCGATCGCGTTCAGTCCGCTGGTGGCGATCGATAGAGATGAGATCAGATCCATACGCACAGTCCCCGCGTGCAAAGCCACCGTCTCTGTCGACCTCCATGCCGCCGCCTGAAGCCGGGCGGACATCGACGAGGATTTCGAGGGTTTGCTATAGATGAATGGTTTCTAAAAGGTTACGAGACGCGGCATTGAGGATCCCGGGCATCCGCCTGATCAGGACATCGGTTCGGCCGTAATCTTGTCGATCGCGTTCATGTTGCGTGTCGACTCGGTCTGTAGAAGCTGGAATGTCAGGTCATAGTCGCGCTGGATCTCGACCAGTTTCGTTGTTTCGGAAACCGGGTTGACGTTGCTCGACTCCAGCATGCCCTGCCGTATTTCCGGCCGGGCCACCGCACGTGTCCGCGCCGTCGGTCTCAGCAGGTAATTGCCTTCGGGCACCAGGGTCTGAAGATTGTCGACCGTAACCAGTCCGATGGTTCCGACCATGCCGTTTTCGGTCGATATGGTGCCATCCGACGCGACGGACAGAACATCATCCTGCTGCTGGAGAACCAGGTTTCTTCCGTTATTGTCCAGTATGGGGTTTCCCGACCCGTCAACGACCGTTCCATCCAGGCGGCGATGGAACTGGCCATTGCGCGTCAGCCTGATTCCCTGTGTCGTGCGAACGGTAAAATAGCCTTCGCCATTGATGGCGAAATCGGTCGGGTTGCCCGTCTGTCGCAGGGCGCCCTGCAGATGGTCCTGATAGGTCGCCTTGTCCTGCGTGTACGCTTCGTCCTTCTCTCCGGCCGGCGTGTGGACGTCGTTCTGATGAACGAGATATTCGGAAAAAAGCTGCCGCGTCGCCTTGTATCCGTCGGTATTGGCGTTGGCGAGGTTGTTGGCGGTCACGTCCAGGGCACGCGTCAGGACGTCGATGCGGGACAGGGCAATATATGTCGTATTGTCCAATGTCTCTCTCCAGAAGGAATCGGCCCGGCCGGATCCGGTAAAGGCATCCGGCAAAGACATATGGCCGCACATTTCCGCTATCCAGCAGAAGACTAACGGATTGCCTGCGAAACGGCAACATGCGCCGCGGACGGGCACAAGATACGGCCGCCGGCACAAAAGCGCGTTTCAGCCCTCTCGAATCGGGAAATTTTCAGACCGCCCGGCAGGCTCGGCCCGGCGCGCGACCGGCTACTTCATCAGGTTGACGGTACGGGTCAGCATGGAGCGCGTGATCTGCATGGTGTTGAGATTGGCTTCATACGCATGCTGCGCCTCATGCGTATCCATGATCTCGACCATCGTGTTGACATTGGGCATCTTGACCAGGCCCGCCGAGTCCGCGGCGGGATGCGAGGGATCGTACCGCGTCTGGAAGGGTGTCTGGTCCTGCCCGATTTCCTTGATCGCCACGCTGGAAACCCCGGACTCGTGGTTCAGGACCTCCTGGAAGGTAATCGTCTTGCGCCGATAGGGATCCGCCCCAGGGGTCGAGCCCGTGGTATCCGCGTTGGCCAGGTTTTCCGCCGCGACGTGCAGCCGCTCGGCCTGTACGCGCATTCCGGCGGCGGAGACGCCCAAACTGTCCGAAAAATCCATGTCTCAACTCTCGCGGTCAGGACGAGGTGCCAAGGGCTGTGGAAAACATCGACATATATACGCTGTAGGCATTCGTCGCGAGACGCTGCTGGTCTTCCGTGTTCGCCACCTTTTCCAGCTCGTCCTCAATCCTGACCTCGTTCCCGTCCGGCGAGGCCGAGCCGCCCATCCGGTCCGCCTTGCCGGCGCCCCCATGTCCGGGCAGGTGGCCTGGCTCGGTCTGCGCCAGCGTCATGGCCATCTGGTTTTGCAGGACTCCCTGAAACGGAGCGATATCCTTTGGTACGTAACCCGGGGTGCTGGCGTTGGCCACATTGCCGGCAAGAACGGATTCGCGGGTCTGAAGCCATTGCAGGCGGCGCGCGGCCAGATCGAGCACATCGGTCCCGCCATTGACCGGCGACACCTGGGATGACAATGCTTCCAGCATGCGATGTCAGTTCCCTTCCGTTCTCTGCCGGTGCCTGTACTTGCGATGCACCCGTCTTTATACAGCGATGACGATGTCTGAATAGCCTGTGGCGGCGATGATAACCATAGTTTTTTCGGCGTTGCGCGCCCGCAACTGAATCCCGGTCGTGGATGAACGGCAACTGGATGTGGAAATCCGATATGGGCGACTGGCTCCTGTCCATTGCGGCAATGGCGGGCATGGTCATATGGAGCCTTCTGGTGCGCGACGGCCGGACATCTCTCGCCGGCTTCGGGGTGGCGCTCTGGTTTCCCATCTCGATCGGGCTATATCGGGTCCTGCTGCGCTGGCTGCCGATGATCGGCGGGGTCTATGCCTGTCCCGTGCGGGCAACATCGCAGCAGCAGCGGGAAATAACCGCTGGATGCCTTCTGACCGCCGCGTTTTCCATGCTGTGCCTGGCCTGCATGCCGGCGCCGATCGCCGCGGCGAATATCCTCGCGCTCAACTTTGCCTGCCTGGCGGCGCTGTTCGACAGGATCGCGGGCTGGCTGCCCAATCATGTTCTCATCCCCATGCTTCTGGCAGGCTTGCTGGCCGGTGCCCTGCGGGGCGGCGCGAACGCGGCGATCCTGGGTGCCGCGGCGTCCTGGGGGGCGGCGGTCCTGGCCCTTCTGTTCCTCTCCGTGTCGCTTCGGGCCAACCTCCTGTCCGGCGAGGATGTCGCCATGGCGGCCGCCTGCGGCGCCTGGGTCGGGATCGGGGACCTGTCGATCTTTCTTTCGGTGACCGGGTTTCTCTACTGGGCGTCATGTGTCGCCGTGCGTCATGTCCGGGCCCCGGGTTGGGGCCGCCTCGACGGCCCTGAGCGGATACGGATGCAACCGACCGGGCCGTCATTCGCGCTCGGCCTGGCGATAACGCTGCTCCTGCACGGCGTCCCGGGCCTGCCGAGCTGGGTGTATCGTATCGCGGCCCATTGAACCGCGCAGCGCGCACGCAGCGCGCGGGCCGGGGCGGCCCTGCTCCCGACAATCAGGCAGACGCAATCAGGCAGGCGACAATCGGAACATCACAGGGCGGACGGCATCTGCGCATCGGCCAGCGCGCTGTCCGTTCGCCGCGTCAGCAGCCTGAACATGCGCGCGTCGTCGCCTTCCATCGGTCTGTCTCCGACCCGGTTGGCAATCCAGTCCAGCATGGGGCGATCGGCGGCCCGCGAGGCATCCGAGGCCAGCCGAAGGGCAAGGATCTGCTGGTCCGGCGTCAGGGGGCCGGCTTGCGGAATGGTCGCCTCGGCCAGCTTGCGCACATCTCCAGCCGCCGCCGCCCATTCGCCTTTCCCTTCGTGAATGCGCGCCGTGATATCGAGGGAGGCCGCATCCATGTCACCGCGCAGGACGGACAATGCCTTGGCCCGGTCGCCCGTCGCCAGGGCGATCCGCGCCGCAATCCTGCGTCTGGTCGCCTTGACGTCGTCCGACAGCCCCTGGTCATCCGTGGCCGTCAGGGCGTCCATCGCATCCTGCGGGCGTTTTCTGTCGATGTCCGCGTTTGCCAGCCCGGCCCCCGCCAGGGCGCGGACATCCGGAGACTCGAGCATCGGGATCGCATCGGAAAAAGCCTGGGCCGCATCGTCCGACAGCCCCAGGGCAAGCAGCATCTTGCCATAGGCCACCAGGATCTCGCCCTTCCGCACGCCCGGCGGCAGGGCGGACCGATGCGCCTTCAGCATGGCGGCGTCATGCAGCAGGCTGTCCGGGCTCGCGCCCTGCGTCCCGATGTCCTGCGTCCCGGTGTCGGCGATCCCCGCCAGGGCCTGGAAGAGCAGCGGTGCGGCCGCGCTTTCCGATGCGGCGTGCGGGCCCGCCCGGGCAGCGTCTATGGCCGTCAGCGCCTCGTTCCATCGATGCATCCGCAGATCGGCATCGGCCTGCAGCAGGCGCAGCGCCGCGTCCCGGCCCGCCAGCCGCGCATCCGGAAGCAGGGACCCAAAGGCGGCGACCGCCCCATCGGGGGTGATACGGCCATCGGCAAGGTCGAGCGAGATCCTCTGCTCGGAGGCCTTCTCGGCGACGACCGGGTCCCTGTCATCGGCGAGTATCCGGAATGCCGCATAGGCACGATCGCGCTGGCCGAAGCGTAATTGTCCGAACGCGGCCCCGAGCCGATATGCCGGACCGGGCGGCAGGTCATCCAGGGCGACGACGTCGTCCTGCGATCCGTAGCGGCCGATTTCCTCCGCCGCCATCGGCAAAACCATATCCCGTACCGGACCGGGATAAGCCCTGAGCCTGGCGAAATCTTTTGCCAGGAGATGCGCCGCTTCCGCGTCATGCCCGCCCGATGCGGCGAGATACAGGCCGCGCCAGACCTGCGTCGCGCGCTGCTGGCCGTCCGGCCAGGGACCGCCGAGGCCCGCGGCGCCTTGCGTGTTTCCGCACAGCAATTCCGAAGCCGCCAGAAGGAATCCGACCCCCGGCAGAGCCGATTCTTCCGGATCGTCCTGAAGGGCGACCGTCAGGATGCCGCGCGCTTCCACGAACGAACCGAGGCTGAAGGCGGCCTTCGCCGCATCCAGGCGGCGCGCGAAACGATGCGCGGGGTCCGAATCCGCGGCGGCAAGAAGCGCATCGTGATAGCGTTTCGCAAGCCCGCTCACCGGCAGGTCCAGCAATCCAAGCCATTTCAGGTCGACATCGCTGGCATAGACCGCCGCGCCGCGATCGGGAATGGGCTTGCCGTCCCCGCTCAGAAGGGCGCCCTCGGGCTCCGCCCGCATGCCGATATCCGGAGACCGCGCCGCGACGACCACGCCCTCGGCCGTCGGCCATACGTCGTACCCGTCGCCTTCCCGCAGCGAGAGTATGCCGCCGTCATCCATGGTGGAAGTGCCGACGAGCAGCCGGTCCCTGGATGCGGGGTCCGAGATCGACAGGACGCGCCCGGGCCGGCGCATCGGATACAGGATCCCGTCCTCGACCGGGCGCGGATTGATCACCCGCCGGTCCGCGTAATCGTCTCCCGGCGGCGGCTTGTCGCCCAGCACCCATCCTTCCGCCTGCTGCGAAAGATACAGGCGTCGCGTGTCCGGAAGGCGCACCTGTATCAGGGTCGCGTCCGGAAGGGTCCTGACGGTAAGCGTCGAGAAGATGCCGTCCCCGCGTATGGCGCTGGTATCCATCGGCTCCGCGTTGTCGACCACGATGATGAACCGGTCGCCGCTGTGGAACGCGGCGATGCCCATGTGCGGCGGCACCGGGATCAGGATGCGATCCGCGGACGGCGCAGCCTGACGGGCGCCTTGCGCTTCGGACAGGGACGTCCGTGCAGATGCCCGCTGCGGCGCCTCCTTGCCGGACCCCGTTCCGGCGACCTTGCCGCCCGCCTGCATCTCCGCGGCTGCGGGGGGCGTGTCCAGGATCGTCGCCGTCCATGCGGGCGGCAATCCCTTGAGTAATGCCGCATCCGACAGGCCATCATCCTGCGACGGCGCAGGCGGCGCGTCCGGCGCGGGGGCAAAAGAGGGTGTGCCCCGGTCGGACGGACGGGGCGTGTTCGGCTTGCCGTGGTGCCGGGCGGATACATGTCTGCCCGCTGCCATGACGGGCGTGATGGCGCAGCAGGACAGAAGCACAAGGCCCGAAAGCGCGACGCAGCGTCTCACGCGGGGCGTTCTGCTGAAAGGCACGTGTCTTTGAATCCTGGTGGGGTCATATCCCGTCCGTCAAACCGGGCAAACCGGAAAACCCGCGCGGGTCGGGCCGGAGGCCCGGCCGCATGATGATCTATCCGGCACGGATGCCGATCAGGCAAAGAGGTCGACAGCGCTCGCTTCGGCGGATTCAGCCTTGTGTGCCGTTCCGGTGGGGATGATCTGCCCCGTCGCATCAAACCGCATGGCGGAGGAAGAGCCGTCAATGCCCTTGGACACGACATTGATGCCGGTCGCCGCCGCATGGTCCGGCCGCGAATTGCGGTACGCCGCATGCGAATGCGTCACTGTCGCCTGGCGGATGCTGGATGCGAGCGCCGAAGCGGCGGTGGTATCTGCCATTATGTCATCCTTCACTGCGGAGAAACGGAGAAAAAAACATCGCCCGGCAATGCGGCGCACGTGGATCGGGTGGCAACAGCATGTCGGCGCGACATCTTCCGTTTCCGGGATGCATGTCAAGTCAACCAATCATGCCAATGTCACGACCAAACTATACTCTGCCAGTTTATGGGACGGGTATGGCTTCGCCAAGGTGTTTTTTGGCATCCGGGTCTTGCCTTCCATCCCCAACGGGCCGAGTATCCATGTCGATGCTGTTGCCGAGTGCCCGGAGATGCCTTTGATCCGGCATCATCAAAGGGTTTTTTAGAAGGTGGCTCCCATTCTGGCCTTGACCGAAGGTTGACGTCCCGGAGCCTCGATAGGAGGGATACGGGACAAATATAGTCCCCTATTTCTTTCGCGGCGAGCTGCCGTGCATTTATACATGGATGCAAGATGCGCGTACTCTGTATTGGCGAAAGCGCGGCTTATGGTGGAAGACCGTGCGAAGGACTGTCGAAGGCTGCGCTCGAGGGCTCTGTCTCAATAACGATGTCGGGACCCGCGGGCGTCGTGGAAACATTGCGCCGCTCGCATTACGACATCGTGGTCGTTCAGCAGGCGGCGCCGGACGTAAAGCTGCTGCGCCACATACGCAACAGCCGCATTCCGACGCCGGTGATGATCGTCGCCCAGAATACGACCCCCGCGGCCGTCGCCGATGTCCTCTCCGTCGGCGCCGACGATTGCGTGCTGGCCTCGGCCGATCCCAGGGAATTGCTGGCGCGGCTTCGCGCCATCGTCCGGCGGGTCAGCGGGCATGACAGCCTCACCCTGCATATCGGCCGGCTGACGGTCGGGATCGACCGGCGGGAAGTCCATATCGACGACAAGCTGGTTCCCCTGACCCGCAGGGAATATGACCTTTTCGGATTGCTCGCGCTGCGAAAGACCCAGGTATTGAGCAAGGAGACGGTTCTGGACAGTCTCTATGCCGGGGAAAGCGAGCCGTACGGCAAGGTCATCGACGTCATGATCTGCAAGATCCGCAAGAAAATACGCGCCTTCGGTATTGACGAGCCCTTCACCACATTATGGGGGATCGGCTATCGCCTCAACGAGGATGCCTTCGCCCCGCTGGGTTCCAGGATGGACAGCGCCGAAGGCCGGGGCGTTCAGGCGGCGAAGGAATCCTGCATTCCCGTGATGTCGGGGATCAACATCCTGGCGCCCGTGGCGGCACTGGACATCGCATAGCATTGTCCGCGACGGCGGGCATCGGGAATGTCGATGCCGGCCCCCTCCGGAACGCGGCCGCCCAAACAAGGCGGATTACGAGTAAGGCGGATTACGAGCCGGTGCTGCCTGTCCCCGAGGACAGGTTCGTGATGTCGGACATCGGGATATTCGCGCTGCCCATTTGGGCTTCCATGCCGGACGCGCCCTTCGTCATGCCGGTGATGGTGCCGGTGACGGTGAATGGCACGTCGGACGTGGTGCCCGAGGAGCCGATGGTTTCGACCGATACGTTATAGGCGCCGTCCGACAATTGGTTGCCGTTATTGTCCGTTCCGTTCCAGGTCCATGTGTTGGTGCCGCTGCCGGCCGTCATGACGGCATCCTTGACGATCGTGCCGGAGGCGTTGGCCACGGCGATGGCGACCGTTTCTCCCGGGCTTCCCGAGAAACTCAGCGAGGCGGAACCGCTCTGCAGCGGCAATGTCGTCGTGTTCGCGGTTGCCGTCTTGCCGACCAGGCTGGAGTCGGTGCTCAACTGGCCGTCCTCATTCAGCGAAATCAGCGACGACAGATTCGAGTTCGTCTCGACCTGCTGTTCCACTCCTGCGAACTGCGCGAGTTCCGACGTAAAGGTGTCGGTGTTCATCGGGCTGCTCGGGTCCTGGTTTTTCAGTTGCGTCGTCAGCAGGGTCAGAAAAGTGGTGTAATTGTCGGCAAGCGAGGACAAGGCGGATGTGGAAAGGCTGCCCGAGCCTGAACTGCCGGTGCCCCCGGAAGCGGACGAGGCTGCCGAACTCTTGGCGGCCGATTCCGCCGCCTGGATAAGCTTGGCCTCATTGCTGATGGTTGGCGTGGTCATCGGCCTTTTTCCTTCTCGTCTTCGCGATTGCCGTTCAGGTCATGCGGTAATGTTGATGCCGCTGCCGGCATATGGTCCGACCGACCTTGCCGGGCCGGCACGGCTCTGATCGTCGGCATCGGCACGTCCCGGTACAGGGACCATGGCGCCGCTCCAGCCGCCACCGCCGTACGCGTGCTGTCCGCCTTGTCCGGAGCCGCCTCCCGGCATGCTTCCCGAAAAATTCCCACCGAACATGCTCTCTCCGCCCGAGTCCCGCCCTTGGTTGCCCGCCCCGTCATGGCCGGCGGCGACGACGTCGATTTTCAGGTTGTGCACGTCTATGCCGGCCGCGTCGAGTGCGGCGACCAGTTCATGCCTGTTGTCGGCAAGATGGCGCGCCGTGATGTCGTCGTCGCTCTGGAGAACCACGCCGGTGGCAATCCCGTCGGCTCCGTCGACCCGCACATGCACGGGGGAGGAATCGCCGGTCAGAACCGTCAGGGACAGAGAACTCGACCCGTCGGCTGACCGTGACAGCACGGGTGACGAGACGGTCTGGGCGCCCGTATCGATATTTCCGTCAAGCAAATTCCTGGTCTGGACGGACTGCGTTGCCGACGCCCTGTCATCCAGCGTGGCGGCGAACGCGGCGGAGAGCGGCGTTTCGAAAGGAAGATGGATCGCGTTCGTCGTCGGGATGTCAGCCTGCCGGCTTGCTCCGCCCTGATCGCCGCCGCCCTGATTGCCACCGCCTTGATTGCCGCCGCCCTGGCCGCCGGACAGGCCAGGATTGCCGGCCACGCCGTTCTGCCTGACAGGCTGGGTGGCAGCCCCGGCCGCACCGTCCGCCGAAGGCGCCGCAGCGGCATATGTCGAGGATGCGAACGGGGCGGACGCCCGGGACGGCAATGCCGGCC
>NZ_JABXXP010000022.1 GCF_013376155.1 Nguyenibacter vanlangensis | reverse complement strand
CGGCTGCAGCCCGTGGCGCCCGGCGCCATGCCGCCGCCCGACATGTGGGCGCGCGTCACGCTGGGGCGCCATGCGACGTCGACCATCGGCAATGCGGACGAAACCGCCGCCTGGGCGCGGGACAATGCGATCCGGTCGCTGATCGTGGTGACGGCGGGGTACCATATCCGCCGCGCGATGATGGAGATCGGCCGGACGCTGCCCGACGTGACGCTGTATCCCTATCCGATCCAGCCGCCGGTTCTGCGCGATCCCTACCATGTGTCGTCGCTGCGGGTGATCGCCACGGAATATGACAAATGGATCCTGGCCAGCCTGGGGCTGGCGCGGGACATGGATGCGTACGGGCGGCGGGACGGCGGGGGGCGGTGATGTCGCCGCCCGGGAAATCCGCCGCCTCGCCTTGAGGGGCTTAAATCTCCATCGATCCTGTCCCCGATGGTCCATGTTCCGAACGGCATGTCAGGCCGCTGCTTGTTTCCCCTTCATCAGGCCTGCGCAGTCAGCAGGATCTTCCCGAATCCCCCGCCGCGTTCCATTTCCGCATGGGCCGCCGCCGCCTGTGCGAACGGGAAGACGCGGTATACCAACGGCCGCAACGTGCCTTGCGCGAACAGCGGCAGGGCGCCCTCGGCGAAGCGGCGGATCATCGCGCGCTTCTCATCCACAGTGCGCGACTTCATGACCGTGCCGATCAGCCGCAGATGGTTGTGCAGCAGGAGATTCAGCGGAATGACCGCGTCGTCTTCCCCGCTCAGAATACCGACCTGCACCAGCCGGCCGCCTGGACGCAGGCTGCGCAGGTTGCGCGCAAGCCAGGCGCCGCCCACGAAGTCGATCACCGCATCCACCCCTCGGCCGTCCGTCTCTTCCCTGATCCGGGCTTCGAAATCCTCCGTCCGATAATCGAACACCATTGCGGCGCCAATCCCCCGGACCGCGTCGAGGCGCGATGCCGGAGCGGTCGCATAGACCCGCGCGCCCAAGGCGTGCGCCACCTGCACCACCGCCGATCCGACACCGCCGGCTGCGGCATGAACCAGCACGCTTTCGCCGGGCGCCAGCGCCGCGAGATGGGACGCCGCCTCCCAGGCGGTGACGAAGGATTCCATGATCGCGCCGGCATCAACCAGCGAAACCCCATCGGGCACCCGTGCCGCCATCCCCTGGTCGACGCGCGCGAACGCGGCATAGGCGCCGCCGCCGACGATCGCCATAACCCGTTCGCCTGGACGGAACGCCGTCACCGCGCAGCCGGTGGCGACCACCTCGCCGGCCAGTTCCAGGCCAAGCAAAGCGCTCTCGCCGAAATGCCGATCGCCGTAGAAGCCCTCGCGCTGCATCAGGTCGGCACGGTTTACCCCAGCCGCCGCGACCCGGACCAGCAGGTCGTCCGGACGCAATTCCGGCATCGGCACGTCGGCCAGATGCAGCATTTCGGGCGCCCCGAAGCGATCATAAACGACGCCCTTCATCACACGGTCTCCGCCTGGCGGGCCAGCGCGCGACGCGCGATGGACGCGGCAAAGAGCGGCGTCTCGCGGCGGTTATGATCACCGCCCGCCGCCTGACGCGCGGCAGCGACGTCGTCATAGGCCAAGCCGTGCGCGATGATGAACTGCATGAAATCCTCGGTGGGATGCGCGGTGACGCGATTGATGTATCGCGTGCGCTTGCCGTCGATCGCCTCGGCGATCAGTTCCCAGACGACATTGACCTGCGTGCGGCCGTTGGGCGTGAACACGTCGGAGATCGAATTCATCCGGCAATAGCTCGGAGTCGCCTCCTCGGCCACGTAATGCTGAACGACCAGCCCGGTGCCGATCATCTCGACATTGATCGACATGCGACGGCCATCCTCGGTGGTCGTGATGCCTGCCGCGATATGGTCGGGCGCGCAGCAGCGTAGATATTCCGTCTCCGGCAGGGTGAACAGCCAGTCGGCGATGTCGATCCGTTCCAGGGGAAGATCGATTTCGGCGCTGTAGGCGGACTGCGACAGAATATGATCGGTAAGGGCGACCATGATCCGAGACTCCTTTTCTTTTCGGTTCATGCCGGGGAGGGAGAGCCGTCCTCATCCGGTGGCCGGACCATGCGCCTGGCGGCGGTTCGTGATAACGCTCGGCGGATCTGAAACGGTTTTGCGCGGGACGCAAAGACAGGGGATGCAGCGTGAAGGATCCACGGTTCGCCGAACATCTGGCCGCCTTCGTGGATGTCGTGCGCGGCGGCAGTTTTTCGGCCGCCGCACGCCGGCGGGGCATGACACCCTCTGCGATCGTGCGCCAGATCGACGCGATGGAGCATGGGCTGGGCGTGACCCTGCTGGTGCGCTCGACCCGTGCCCTGACCCCGACCGACGCGGGCCGGCACCTGTTCGAACGCGGGCAGCGCCTGCTGGATGACCTGACCGACATCCACGCCGAGATCGCCGCATTCGACGGCGCTGTGGAAGGTATCCTGCGGCTGGCCTGCTTTCCGACCTTCGGCAAGCGCTACGTTATTCCAGTCCTGGAAGAGCTGATGATTGCCCATCCCGGCCTTGCGGTGGAACTCGACCTGACGGAGCGGATGGCGGACCCGGTGCTTGACCGGCTGGACGGCGTGATCCGTATCGGCGACCTGGCCGACAGCACGTTGATCGCAACCCGGCTGGCCGAGACGGCGCGCCTGCTTGTCGCCAGCCCCTCCTATCTGGCGACACATGGCATGCCGGAACGGGCTGCGGATCTGACGGTCCATCGCCTGCTCGACAAGTTGCATGGCGGCGACCTGCTGGGCTGGGCCGATGTGCTGGGCGGACCCGGGGCCGACGGCGCGGCATGCGCCTTCCGTTCGGACGATTTCGAGGCGCTTCGGCTGGCGGCCCTCGGTCATATGGGGGTCGGGTTTCTCCCGGCCTGGGTGGTCTGGGCCGACGTGCGAGCGGGTACGCTCGTCCGGCTATCGTGCGATGGCGAGCCCTGGAATGCCCGTCGCGCGGGAATCCACCTGCTGCGCGCCCTGCCGCGCCCTTCTCCACGGCTGAAGCTATTCACCGACGCCTTGCGGACTCATATCGGGTCCCCTCCCCTCTGGGAGTCCTGGACATCTCAGCATGCCGACGGGCGGCGGGAGAACGGGGGGCGGTGAGCGATCCGGCTCATCGCGGATATGGATGAGCTGGGGAGAGCATCCGGCGGCAAGCGATGAATGCCGAGCGGGCCGCTCCCTCTTCCCCGGGCGGGGTTTTCACAAATGTTTCGGGCCGTAATGTGCATGCCAGGGCCGTTCCGGCTTCCTTCCTCCAGCCCTTTCTGCGAGATCGGCCGCCAGATGTCCGGGTTTGAATATTTTTCGATCGCCGCCCTGCTGATCGTGTTCGGGCTCTGCCTGTCGCTGCTTCTCTTCCAGGGCATTACCGGGGTTCCGCCGCTGTCGTCGCGTTCGGTCGAGGCCGCCGATGTCGTCGCGCTGTTGAAAGAGGCCGGTCTGGCCGAACACGCGATCGTGTATGAGCTGGGCTCCGGCTGGGGCGCGCTGGTGATCGCACTGGCGCGCGCCTTTCCCACGGCCCGGATCCGGGGGATCGAAATATCGCCCCTTCCCTATTGGATTGCGCGCCTGCGGACCCGCAACATGTCCAACGTGTCGCTGCGGAGGGGGAATTTTTACGATTGCGACCTGACGGATGCGGCGGGCGTGACGTGCTATCTGATGATCAAGCCGATGCCGAAACTGGCGGGGTTCCTCGATCGCATGCTCGCGCCCGGCACGCCGGTGGTCTCGCTCTCCTTCCGGTTCCGCGACAGGGTGGTGGCCGCGTCCCGGGACACCGCCGGGCCTCTCGGCGCGGCGGCGCTGTATGTCTGGCCCGCGCGCCGGGCCGATGCTCCGGCGGATTGACGATCTTCGTCGCTTGATCGGCCCGCGCGCTGCGGCCAGGATGGATTGGCTGAAATCCTTCGGATCGCGTGCCGTGGGTGGCGCGAGTGGCCAGGAGATGTCGGGGCGGGGAGGACGAGATGCCGCGTGCTGCAGGGGATCGTGCGATGTCGGGGTTCCGTCCCGTTCCATCGCGCTGTCCATCGATCGAGGCCGCCGGGGAACCCGCCGATGCGCGTGTCCGGCAGGTCGGCTTGCCGCCGGCGTCACGGCTGCGTTCGACCTATGCCCGCGCCGATTTTGCCGACGCGTTTTCAGTGGATCTGCCGGATGCCGCGTCCCATGATGTGGAGGTGCTCGCGCGGCACGTCTTCGCGCAGCCTGCCGCGTGGGTCGCGATGCTGCTGAGAATCCGGGACGGTCTCGTACGGCCCTTCGGCATTCGGAGCACGGCCGGGCTTCGGGCCGGTGGCGGCGACCGGATCAATTTTTTTCGGGTGTTCGCGCGGCATGATGGCGAAATCATCATCGGCGAGGACGATGCGCATCTCGATTTCCGCGTGTCGCTGCTCGTGCAGCCGGCCTCTCAAGGGCAGCCCCGCCGGCTGACGGTGACCACGCTCGTCTTCTATAATCGTCTGCTGGGGCACGCGTATATTGCCCTTATCCTGCCGTTTCATCGCAGGGTGGTGCGCGCTGCGCTGGATCGCGCCCGGCAGCGCGGGTGGCCGGCCCGGTAGCGGCGATCCCGCCATGCGGCGGGCTTGGGGAAGGACGTGAATATGCCGCGCAAGAACGAAACCGAGCGCCGGATCGATACTGGCGCGATCGATATTGGCGCGATCGACGATGCCGTGCTCGCGCTGCTGTCCCTGACGCTGGATCGTGACGGCCGCGCCTGGAAAGGTTTCGACTGGGACGTGCTCGACCGTCTTTACCAGAAGGGCCTGATCGGCAACCCGGTCGGCAAGGCGAAATCCGTCGTGCTGACCGACGAGGGCATCGCCCGGTCGCGCGCGTTGTTCGAACGGTTGTTCATGCGAGACGGCAAGACGTGACCGGGAGGGCCTGACGTCCGGAGGGCGAGCGCTCTCGACAGCGTGGGGTGGGCGGCCTATGGGATGCCCTTGGCCGTCGCTTCGCCGCGCCGGATGGAAAGAGAGAGAGGGCTTCCCCGCATGTCGTCCGGCACACAGGGCCCGCCGCGGCAGGTTTCCCACCTGCCCCCGAGTCTGACGATCTGCGCGGTGGACGACATCACGCCGCAGCTTGCGGCGGATGCGCTGCGACGGTCATGCCTGAAAATGCGGTTCGACAGGGCCGTGCTTCTGTCGTCGGCGCGGCCTGCGACGCTTGCGGCGGGGATCGAGCATGTCGCCATTCCCGCCCTTGCCAGCCGGGACGCGTATTCGCGCTTCATTCTGCGCGATCTTCATCATCATATCGACACGACCCATGTGCTGATCGTGCAATGGGACGGTTTCGTGCTGGATGGTACGGCGTGGGACGGGGCGTTCGCGGCCTATGACTATATCGGCGCGGTATGGGATTGGCATACGCAGCGCCGGGTCGGGAATGGCGGTTTCTCCCTTCGGTCGCGCAAGCTGCTGAAGGCGGTGGCGGAGATCGCGCCTGAGCAGACGGCCGGGCTGGGCGAGGACGAGATGGTCTGTCGCGTGCTGGCCGCCCGGCTGGAGAGCGAATTCGGCATCGTTTTCGCGCCGGAGGCCCTGGCCCGCCGTTTCGCGTACGAGCGCGCGCTGCCGGATGGACGGACCTTTGGATTCCATGGTTTTTTCAATCTGTGGCGCCATCTTGGCGATGACGAGCTGCTTGAGATCACCGCGGCACTGCCCGTGGGCCTGGTCAGGAGCCGTGAATTTCTGGAATATGCGGCCTGCTGCCTGGCGGTGAAAAAATATTCGGCCGCGCATGCCGCCATGCGGCGGCTGCTGGCCTGCGTGGGCGGGGACGGGCTGGACGCGCATTTCCGTCAGGCCGGCGTGGCGCCGGAATTTGCGAAAATGCTTTTGGAGATATAGGGCGGACTGCGATGGGGTGGAACAGCCCATCAACGAAGCCCTGTCGGCTTCGGATTACCACTATGTCGATCGGCATGCTGCGGCCTTCTATCGAATGGAACTCTCCATGTGGAGGGAAAACAAACGGTCTTCCCAGAACTACGGAATCAGCCGTTCCGCACGCAATTTAGCGAACAGGTCGAAGAACGAATCCGGCGTATACTGATAATCTGAGAAACCCGCGCGCCGCGTCTTGCTCATATCGGTGACGCATTCTACGGGGCGGCCGAGATCGGCATCGGTATGCCACGCCGAGGCGACACGATTGATATCAGGCTCTGCCAAACCATCTCGTTGCGCCATGCTCGTCCAGAGCGTGGCGTCGCCGGCAAGCATTGCTTCCAGTGACAGCGCGGTTTCAGGATAGGGCGCGGCCTTGATTCCGAACCATGCCGCCAATTGTGGCCAGAGCCATTTCCAGCGAAAAACGTCGCCGTTGACGATATTGAAATCCTGGTTCCGCGCGGCGGCGTCTGCCCCCGCCCAATGCAGGTGCCGGGCAAGCTGGCGCGCGTCCGTGACATCCGTCAGACCATGCCACTGATTGGGTGAGCCGGGGAATATGAACGGCCGCCCGGTCTCGCGGCAAATGCTGGCATAAACGGCCAGGGTCGAGCCCATGTTCATTGCATTGCCGACGGCATGGCCAATGATTGTACTTGGCCGATGCACGCTCCAGGAAAAACCATGGCGTGCCGCCGCCGCGAACAGGGCGTCTTCCTGATCGTAATAGAAATTCGCGATCGGCAGGCGCGGCATCTCCTCACGAAACGGTGTCTGCACGCCCCCGCCCTGGGCATAGGCTTCGAACGGGCCGAGATAGTGCTTGAGCCCCGTCGTGAGGGCAGCGTGACGAATCAGCCCCGAATCGGGTAGCGCCTCGAAGACGTTTCGCACCATCGCGCCGTTTACCCGGCAATTCTCGGCCTCGGTCGCCATCCGCATCCACGAACAGAAATAGACATGGCTGGGCTGAATTGCGGCCAGAGCCGTCCTTAGCGCGTCCAAATCCAGCAGATCCGCCGCGATGGGAATCACCCCGTTTACGTCCCGCCGGGGACGGCGGGCCAGGCCGTAGACGACCCAGCCCTCGGCGACCAGCCGGGCCGCGAGGTTCTGTCCCACGATCCCCGTGGCACCGATGATCAATGCGCTATGCGACATACCAGTCTCCTTCGAAAAAATCAGACGGCCGGAGGATTCAGACGCGCGAACGCGGCCTGGCGATAATAGGGGAAATACGGATAGGCAGCTTCTGTCCGGCTGGCCCTATCCAGACGCTCCGTCTGTTCGGCTGTCAGACTCCATCCGATTGCGCCCAGGTTCTGGCGCAACTGCGCCTCATTGCGTGCTCCGATGATGACCGAGGCAACCGTGGGCCGTGACGTCAGCCAGTTGAGCGCGATCTGCGGCACGGCCTTGCCCGTTTCACGCGCGATCTCGTCCAGCACGTCGAGAACACGGAACAGACGCGCGTCATCGACCGGCGGCCCGAATTCGGCCGTCTGGTTCAGTCGGCTATCCGCCGGGAGTTTCTCGCCGCGTTTCAGTCGTCCGGTCAGTCTCCCCCACCCCAGGGGGCTCCAGACCAATGCGCCGACGCCCTCCTCGCGTCCGAGCGGCATCAGTTCCCATTCGTAATCGCGGCCGACCAGCGAATAGTAAACCTGGTGGGCGACATAGCGCGGCCAGCCATGCCGATCCGCCATTCCCAACGATTTTGCCAGTTGCCAGCCGGAGAAATTGGAGACGCCAACATACCGGACCTTCCCGGCGCGCACGAGGCCGTCCAAGGTCGCAAGCACTTCCTCGAACGGCGTTCCGGCGTCGAAGGCATGAAGTTGGAGCAGATCGACATAGTCGGTCCCCAGACGCTTCAGCGCGGCTTCGACGGCTGAAATCAGCCGTGCGCGAGACGTGCCCGCCTCCATCGGCCCATCGCCCATCGGCAGGCCGGTCTTGGTGGAAATCAGCACCTTGTCGCGCCTGTTACGGATCGCCTCTCCCAGCACCTCTTCCGACGCGCCGTCGGAATAGACATCCGCCGTGTCGAACAGAGTAACGCCGGCATCCAGACAGATGTCGATCAGACGCCGTGCTTCTGTGGCATCGGTCGTGCCCCAGGCACCGAACAGCGGTCCCTTGCCACCAAAGGTACCGGCACCAAAGCTGATTACCGGAACCTTGAGGCCGGACTTCCCGAGCGATCGATAGTCCATTCCGTTTTCCTTTCGATCTCGCGCATTCGAATGCCGTGGGGAGACAGGATAAGGGTAAGGAAATTCGTGATATAGAGTGCCGCATGGAACATCATTTGTGATATGAAAGACCGAATGGCACCTATCGATATCAATCGCTCGCGGGAAATGATGGTGTTCGTCCACGTCGTGGAACAGGGCGGCTTCTCGGCTGCCGCAAAGATGTGCCGAATGACGCCGTCGGCGGTCAGCAAGCTGATCGCCCGTCTCGAAACCCGTCTGAGCGCGCGGCTCGTCAACCGTTCGACACGGCGTTTTCAGCTTACGCCCGAGGGTTGCGCCTTCTACGAGCGCGCCACGCGCATTCTGGCGGATATCGAAGACGCGGAAAGGAACGCGGGGGCCGGCGAACGGCCTTTCGGGCGTGTCCGACTGACGACGAGCGCGTCTTACGCCATCCATATTCTCGCACCGATCCTGCCCGACTTTCTCGACCTCTATCCCGACATCACGCTGGATATCGTCCAGACGGACACGGTGGTCGATCTTCTTTCGGAACGAACCGACGTGGCGGTCCGGGCCGGACCGCTCAAAAATTCAAGCCTTGTCGCACGCAAGCTGGGCGAGACGCCATCGGTCATCGCTGCCGCGCCCGGTTATCTGAACCGTTTCGGCGTGCCGGACACCATCGCCGATCTCGAACGGCATCACCGGCTGAGTTTTGGCTATAGTCGAGCGATTGATGGCTGGCCCTTGAAGCAGCACGGCGGAACGCTCGTATATCCCGTGTCCGGTCGCATTCAGGCCAGTGACGGCGAGGCGCTACGGCAACTCGCGTTAAACGGGAATGGCCTCGCCCGTCTGGCTCTCTTCACGGTGCGCGACGACATCGCAGCCGGGCGACTGGTTCCCGTCCTAGAAACGTTCAATCCTGGCGATCACGAGACGTTCTACGCCGTCCATGCCGGCGGGAGCGGTCCGCTTCCATCCCGCGTCAGGGCGTTGCTCGACTTCCTCGCAGCGCGGGGGCGCGTGGCATGAGGTATCGTACGGTCCGGGATACTTGACGGTTACGCCGCACGATTGAGCTCGTGATCGAAAATGCCGATTAAACAAGTTCACGTCGCGCACGACACGGCCTGCCTCACCGATTCGCCGGTGAGACAATTACTGGGACAGCATGGGAATTCAACGGATAAGCTATCGCAAGTCCGCGAGGCGGTGCTGCTGAACGATCTTCTCGTGTGATACGCTTATGGGCCAACTCGCCGGACGGAGAACGAAAGCACCGATGAACCCATTGGACGATTTCCTGCCGCGCTTCGATTTCAGCGAGCGACACAGCATAGAGATCTGTGCCCCGGCCAGCCGAATCATGAACGCGGTGACCGTCTGGCGGAACGATGACGATCCGCTGGTTCGCGCCGCCATCCGCCTGCGGGAGATGCCCACCCGGCTGTTCGGTCGCGCGCGGCAGCAGAATCTGGACCTCGCCGACTTCACGGTGCTGGAACGGCGGGGCGACACGGCACTGATCTATGGCCTCATCGGCTCGTTCTGGCAGGCGGATTACGGGCTGCGCGACATCCCCTCGACGGAAGCCTTCCTCGCCCCTCGGCATGACGGCGTCTGCAAGCTTGCCCTTGGCTTCTCCATCCAGTCGGGTCCGGGGAGCACCAACCGACTGGTGACGGAAACCCGCGTGCTTTGCGTCACGGACCGGGCCAGGCACCATTTCGCGCCCTACTGGTATCTGATCCGTCCGGTCAGTGGCCTGATCCGCCGCCGTATGCTCACGGCCATCCGGGATCGATCAGAGTCTCCGTCCCGTCACCATCCACAGGCGGCATTGCCATGAAGCTCTACGATTACCCCACCGCCCCCAATCCACGGCGTGTGCGCTTCTTCGTCGCCGAGAAGGGGCTGACGATCCCGACCGTCACGGTCGATCTGGCCAAGCGCGAGCAGTTCGCGTCCACATTCCGTGTCCTCAATCCTTCCTGCACCGTGCCTGTACTGGAACTGGACGACGGCACCGCGATCAGCGAGGTGACCGTCATTTGCCGGTATCTGGAGGAATTGCATCCCGATCCTCTTCTGATGGGTGACACGGCAGAACAGCGCGCCGTCATCGGCATGTGGGACCGGCGCATGGAAATCGACGGCTATCTCGCCGCGATGGAAGCCGTGCGGAACAGCCTGCCAGGGTTGGCGGGGCGTGCGCTCGTTGGACCGCATGGCTATGCGCAAATCCCGGAGCTTGCCGCCCGCGGACGCCAGAGGCTGGCCGATTTCATGGCCGACCTGAACATTCGGCTGCGCGACGTACCCTATGTCGCGGGCGATGCCTTCTCGATCGCCGACATCACGGCGTTCGTCACCTTGAATTTTGCCCGCGACCGCCTGAAGCTGGCATTACTGGAAGAAGCTGCTGCCCTGCACGCTTGGTTCGCGCGCGTCGCAGGACGGCGAGGAGCGCAAGCATGACAGCTTTGCCAATCAGCACCTTGAGTCCCGCTGCCATAAGAGTGCGTCGTTCGACGCATGCTTCCATGTCGTGACGGGTGGCCCCGGTTCCGGCAAGACAACGCTGCTCAAGGCTCTGGCTCGGCAAGGCATTCCTCATATGCCGGAAGCGGGACGCGCCATCATCAGAGACCAGATCGAAATCGGCGGCACAGCGCTCCCATGGCGGAACCGCCACGCTTTCGCTGAATTGATGCTAAGCTGGGAGCTACGCTCCTGGCATGAGGCATCCAGACGGAATGGACATATCCTGTTCGATCGCGGCATCCCAGATGTCATCGGATATCTCCGCCTGTGCGATCTTCCCGTTCCATCCCACCTTGATACTGCGGCGCGACGCTTCCGTTATCAACAGGTATTCATTGCCCCGCCGTGGGCGGAAATTTACACTCAGGACGCCGAACGAAAGCAGACCTTCGAAGAATCCAGCGCTACCTATGACGTTATGATCGAGACTTATCAACATTATGGCTATACCTTGAGGGAGCTTCCTCGGACACCCGTCGAAGATCGGACAAATTTCGTGATGCGAATTTTAAGAGGAAATACACCCCCCATAAGATTGATGCATGATTGAATAATGATGCCAGACCATTCCAATAAGTTTACAAAACTGAACAACGTGTTCACCGACGACGGCACAAACGTCCGCCGACAGAGCGCATCAATTTTTTCGAGGAGCACGCGGCAATCGTCTCCGCATGTGCGAAGCGCGATTTCGAAGCTGCGGCCCAGCATTTGCGCCGTCATCTCACTCAGACGACGGCAAGACTTCTTTCCAAGCCGACAAAGGATCGATCATGAAAATGACCGTTGAGGTACATTGGGATCGCGGCGGAGCGATCTTCACCGACAAGCGCTACAGCCGCGCTCACATTTGGCGCTTTGACGGCGGACAGGTCGTGCCGGCATCGGCTTCGCCGCATATCGTTCCGCTTCCTTATTCGGTCGAGGCCAATGTCGATCCGGAAGAGGCCTACATCGCGGCAATTTCGAGCTGTCACATGTTGTGGTTTCTCTCCATCGCGGCTCCCAAGCGGATCGTTGTAGAAAGCTATACCGACAATGCGACCGGCGTGATGGAGAAGGTCGACGGAAAGATGATTGTCAGCCGCGTCGAACTGAATCCGACCATCATCTATGCGGGAGAGCCGCCGACCGCCGAAATGCAGGCGGAACTGCATCATCTAGCGCATGAACAGTGTTTTATCGCCAATTCCGTCAAAACGGAAATTACCATGGCGAGATGAGGAGTCTTCAGCGCATTCGTTGACTGGCGCAGAGGCTGTCAGGCATCGGGGGCGGACGGTCCCAATATCCAGATGATCGACAGCACCTGCGTTCGCGCTCATCAGCAGGCCGCGACGGCAAAAAGGGGGATCGAGATCATTGTCTTGGTCGATCACGCGGCGGGCTTACGCCCAAAATCCATGTTGTGGCAGACGCGCAAGGACTTCCGATCCGACTCGGTCTCACTGCTGGGCAGGCGCATGACGGACAGATCGTCGATACGCTTCTCGATCATCTGGGACCTCGCACCATCGTGTTGGCTGACAAAGCCTATGACGCCGACCGCATCCGCGAACTGATCCAAGAGCAGGGTGCCACGCCCGACATCCCTCCAAAGAGCAGCCGGCGCTGGAAGCCGTGCTTCAGCAAGCGGCTCTGCCGCGAGCGCAATCTTATTGAGCGCTTTTTCTCCAAGCTGAAGCACTTCCGTCGCGTTGCCACTCGCGTCGCGTCGTCCCGACGCGTTGTCCCTCCCCCAGCATGACGCAAACGCGAACATCCGGAAAGGACGCGGATTACGCGAGCCGGGCTTGCCGGGTGAGGCGGGCTCGTCCAAGGTTCGAACGTGTTCCCGGCACCGCTTCACTGGACTATCGCCTGATGGCAACCATAGTGGCGAGGAGATCAAGATGTTCAGCAGACAGGCTCGGATCTCGGGTTTCGGCGCGGGGCGCAGGATTGCGACGACGGCACGCGGTCATGACGTGCTGCGTGATCCCGCCCTTAACAAGGGCACTGCGTTCACGCGTCAGGAGCGGGCCGCGCTTGGCCTGAACGGGCTGCTTCCGCCGGCCGTCACGACGGACATGGAGCCCCAACTTGCGCGCGCCTACCGGGCGTACAGAGCGGCGCCGACGGATCTGGCGAAGCATATCTACATGTGGCGCCTGCACGACGACAACGTCACGCTGTTCTATGCGCTTCTGCAGCGGCATATGATGGAAATGCTGCCCGTCGTGTATGATCCGGTCGTCGGGGAGGCAATCGAGAATTACAGCGAGGTGATGACGCGGCCGCGCGGCGTGTTCCTCAGCATCGACGATCCCGACAGCGTCGAGGAAAGGCTGGCGGCGTTCGGTGCCGGGGCCGACGATATCGATCTTCTCGTCGCGAGCGATGCCGAGGAAATCCTCGGTATAGGCGATTGGGGATCCAACGGCATCGATATCTCGATCGGTAAGCTGGCTGTCTACACCGCGGCGGCGGGGGTCGATCCGCATCGCGTCGTTCCGGTGATTCTGGATGTCGGGACAGACAACGAAAAATTGCTGAACGATCCGCTTTATATCGGCTACCGGCACAGTCGCGTCCGCGGCGATGCCTATGATGCGTTCATCGACGCCTATGTCACCGCGGCACGAAAGCTTTTCCCGAAGGCCATGCTGCACTGGGAAGATTTCGGTTCGACCAATGTGCGTCGCATCCTGGATCGTTATCGGAACACCGTTCCGACCTTCAACGATGACGTACAGGGCACGGGAGCCATCGTTCTGGGCGCCCTGATCAACGCCGTCGAACGCAGCGGGGCGTCATGGGCCGATCAGCGCGTGGTCATCCTCGGGGCCGGGACGGCGGGTGTCGGCATCGCCGACCAGATCCGCGACCAGATGGTCCGTCACGGGGTGGGCCGGCAAGACGCCGTGCGACGGATCTGGCTGGTGGATCTTCCCGGTCTGTTGACCGATGGCATGGGCGACGACCTGCTTGATTTCCAGAGGGATTACGCGCGACCGGAGGCGGAAATCGCGCAGTATCCACGGACGCCGTGCGAAACGTTGCCCGCGACGGAAACGCGCTGGCCGGCCATGGCCGGGCTTCGCGCCAAGATCGCCGCGGCCCCCGGCATCATCGATCTCGCGACGGTCGTGAAGGCCGTGCATCCGACCATCCTGATCGGGACCTCGACGACGCCGCACCTGTTCACCGAAGCCATCGTACGTGACATGGCGTCTCACGTTGAACGGCCGATCATCCTGCCGCTGTCGAACCCGACGCAACTGCATGAGGCCACGCCCACGCAGTTGATCGAATGGACTGACGGAAAGGTTCTGGTGGCGACCGGCGCGCCGTTCGACGATGTCGAACACAAGGGCGTCACCTACACGATCGGGCAGGCCAACAATGCCGCGCTCTATCCGGGCCTGGGTTTCGGGACCATCGTCTCGCGCGCGACAACGGTGTCCGACGCGATGATTTTCGCGGCCGCGCAGGCCGTGGCCGGGCAGGCCACGGACACGGCGCCCGGCGCCGCCCTGCTGCCGTCGAACGAAGATTTGCGGGAGACGTCCAGCGTCGTCGCCGTGCAGGTGGCGCGCAAGGCGATCGAACAAGGGCTGGCACAGGAGAAGCCCGACAATATCGTCGAAGCCGTCCGCGAGCGGCAATGGTGGCCCGTTTACAATCCGGTCGAGGCTGTCTGAGCAGGCTGCCTGAGTCCGGGCCGCTTGTTGCGATCAAGCCCGACGCCTCCATGAGAGCATCTTCACCTGTTCAAACGAGTCCGTTTGAAAAGGGTCTGCTCTGGACGAAGACCGCGAGGCGTTCGAACGGCGGCCGGGTCGGATCGCTGAGACTGATCAGCCGCCCGTCAAGCGGCGGCTCGTGATCGACGAGGACGCGAGGCTGATTGAAATCGTCCGCGAACGCCTCTCCGACCCCGCGCCGCGCCATCGCATGGCGCTGGCGGAATTGAAGGTCTCATCCGGATGGCTGAATACGCGATCGAATTCGACGATCGCGCACTCCGGCAATGGGACGATCTGGACGGGAGCGTTCGCGCCGCAGTGGTTGCAGCAGGTTCCGTTCTGATGGGCGATACAGGATTGCTCGGGAGGTGAAAGCTGCTGTTTCATTTGGCGGTCACGGATTTTTCTCCGCCGTCAGGGCGTTCTGCTGGTCGGGGCGTGCCGCGAGATAGGCCGCGATGGCCTGATGGCTTTCGTTGACCATCCGTTCGAGCGCCGCGATCTGTTCGTCTTTCTGTTTGAGTGTCTGAAGCAGGGCATTGATGATCTGCATGTCGGGCGTCATGTCGAACGGTTTCTGGAGCACGCCGATATCGGGCGCCGCGCGGACGCCGCCCGCGCCCGGCAGGGTGCTGCTGATCGGCACCGCATCGGCGGTGCCGGCGCCCTTGCGGAAGACCAGCACCATGTCGTTCCAGCCATCCGCCGAGCGTGGCGCGACGAAGCTTTCCATCAGGTGCACGTCCATTCCCTGCCGCCGGCCCCAGGTGACGAGGGACAGTCCGCAGTCCGGATAAAACCGCCAGCAATCCCGCGGATAGGGATGGTACCAGCCATTGCTCGGCGCGTTCACGTAAAGATAGCCGCCGGGACGGAGCACGCGCAGCGTTTCGAGGAAAACCAGCCAGAACATGTCGCTATGTTCGAAGCAGGAAGAGCTGACCACCGCGGAAAAGGTGCAATCATCAAACGGCAGGACATAGGGGTCCGCGAGCACGAGATCGACGCCGGGGCCGGCGTCCATATCGACGCCGGTATAACGCATTGCCGGACTGCAAACGGAACGCAGCGATCCGTTGACGTCCATCGATCCGAGGTCAAGGATGTGAGGGTCCTCGGCCCCCGAAGCATAATGCATGAAGAAACGGCGGCCAAGTTCAAGGGCTGTATCGTGCACTTGCAAAATTCCTGTTGCATCGTCCCGGCATTGAGACGCCCGCCGGTGAAAAACATCCACGCGCGTCTGGTGATATCCGCTTCCCGTTACGAATAATAGCCTCGACCGGACAGGGGAACGCCTGAAGCCTGACATGCCCCCGGAGGGAGGCGGCGGGATGCGAAAGCCGGCATCGCCGGAAGGTTCGTCTTCTGCAACCGGACGGAGAAGGCCACGCTTGTGGAGATGATGGTCGCCTGAATAGAGAGGATGGACCGACCCATTCCAGGCGGGACCATGTCATGCCGTCGACCGGAGGCTCGCTATGACCCCCATCATTACCGTCTTCAGACGATCGCCCGATCGCGGCAGGGGACTGGCGCGTGACATGCGCGTTCGCTGGGCGCTTGAAGAGGTGGGCCAGCCTTATGACGTTCGCCCCGTTTCGTTCGCTGAGATGAAGGAGGCCGCGCATCTGGCGCTTCAGCCTTTCGGCCAGATTCCGACCTATGAGGACGGCGGCCTCGTTTTGTTCGAGAGTGGGTCGATCGTGTTGCATGTCGCCGAGCGCCATGCGGGCCTGCTGCCGGACGATGCCGATGCGCGGGCGCGGGCGATCACCTGGATGTTCGCCGCACTCAACACGGTGGAGCCGCCGATCCTCGAACTCGCGACCGCCAGGCTTCTGGAGAGCGACAAGCCCTGGAGCGCGGCGCGCCTGCCGCTGGTCGAGGGGCGCGTTCGTGACCGGCTGAAGCCGCTTTCCGATCGCCTTGCCGATGCCGAATGGCTTGATGGCGCATTCAGTGCGGGCGACCTGATGATGGTGTCGGTGCTGCTCCGGCTGAGGGCGTCGGGTCTTCTGGACGACTACCCGAACCTGGCCGCCTATGTTGCCCGCGGCGAGGCGCGGCCCGCCTACAAGCGGGCTTTTGCCGCGCAATACACGCCCCCGGCCGGGGAGCGGGGATGACCGTGACGTCCGTCCCGTCCGTCCGGCTTTAGCCATCGGCGTGCGCTGGCCGGGGCTGAGGAGGGCGAGCCGGGATTGCATATTCCCTTTCGCGCCGAATAATGGCCCGCTCGACGTCCATGGAGGGAGACGGGCATGGAGGAAAAGACGGGATGACGATACGCATGGTGCTGGGCTGTGCCGCGCTGGTGATGGGCCTGGGCGCGGGAGCGGCGCGGCCGGCCCTGGCCTGGGGTGGCAATGGGCATGCGATCGTCGCCGATATCGCCGAGGCGCGCCTGAGCCCGGCCGCCGCGCGGCAGGTGGACGATCTGCTGGCCCTGGAAGGCCATCGGACGATGGACCAGATCGCCTCGTGGCCCGACAGCATCGGCCATATTCCGCCTGAGCGGGGCGGGGCGCCGGAGACCCTGCCGTGGCATTATGTCGATATCGACGTCGCCGCCCCCGGCTATGCCGCCGCCGATTGTCCGGACGGGAATTGCGTGGTGGCGCGCCTGCCGGACCTGCTGCGCGTGCTGGGCGACGCGCACGCCCCGCGCGCGAAGCGGCTGGCGGCTCTGAAATGGGTGGTGCATCTGGTGGGCGACATCCATCAACCGCTGCATGCCGCCGAACGCGACCATGACAAGGGCGGCAACATGGTCAAGGTCAGCTATTTCGGCGAGACGCGGAACGGGCACCTGAATTTGCATTCCCTGTGGGACGAGGGGATTCTGGAACACGAAACCGGCCTGACGACCGGCCCGCATTACGCGATCGACCTGGCCCGCGCGCGGCAGGAGGCCGCCATCCTGAACGACGCGATCACGCCGGGACAGGCGGCGGCCTGGGCCCCGCAGGGCCTGCCCGGAT
>NZ_JABXXP010000021.1 GCF_013376155.1 Nguyenibacter vanlangensis | reverse complement strand
GCAAGCCGGCGGCCCCGCCTGCGCCGCCGCCGCAGATGGTCACCTTCGTCACCGTGGCGTCGCATCCGGCGCCGATTCACACCGAACTGCCCGGCCGCACCGAGGCCTATGAGATCGCCCAGGTGCGTCCGCAGGTCAGCGGCGTGCTGCAGAAGCGCCTGTTCACGCAGGGCGCGGACGTGACGGTCGGGCAGCAGCTCTATCAGATCGATCCGGCCATGTACCAGGCGGCCTATGACGCCGACAAGGCCGCCCTGCTGCATGCGCAGGCGGCGCTGCTGACCGCGCAGGCCAAGATGCGGCGCTATGGGCCGCTGGCGGCCGCGCATGCGGTCAGCCAGCAGGATTACGACGATGCCCTGGCCGCGGAGCGCGAGGCCGAGGCCGACGTGGCACAGGCCAAGGCCAACCTGGAAGGCGCCGCGACCAACCTGTCCTATACGCGTGTCTACGCGCCGATCGCGGGCCGGATCGGCCGGTCGATCAGCACGGTGGGCGCGCTGGTGACGGCCAACCAGACGCAGAACATCGCCACCATCACGCGGCTGGACCCGATCTATGTCGATGTGAACCTGCCCTCGTCGGCGCTGATCCGCCTGCAGCAGGAACTGGCCGCCGGGCAGTTGCAGCGTGCCGACGCCAATGCCGCGACGGTCGGGCTGACGCTGGAGGATGGCAGCCCCTATCCCGCTGCCGGCAAGCTGGAATTCGCCGAGGTCAATGTCGATGAATCGACGGCGACCGTCGTCGTGCGCGCCATCTTCGCCAATCCCGACCATCTGCTGCTGCCAGGCATGTTCGTGCATGCCGAGATCCTGGAAGGGACGGACCCGCGCGCCATCCTGGTGCCGCAGCAGGCGCTGGTCCGCGACGTGCACGGCCAGGCCAGCGTCATGCTGGTGGGCGCGGACAACAAGGTGGTGGTCCGCCAGGTCAAAGCCGACCGCGCGGTGGGCAGCAACTGGATCGTCAATCAGGGCCTGAACGACGGCGACCGGGTGATCGTGACCGGGCTGCAGAAAGTGCGCCCCGGCGCCGTGGTGAAGCCGGTCGAGGCCGCCGCGGACCAGGGCCAGGCGGGCCAGGGTCAGGCGGGCTGAAGGGCAGGATAGGCGAACATGTCGCGTTTCTTTATTGACCGGCCCGTCTTCGCGTGGGTGATCGGGCTGATCATCATGCTGATCGGCGGTCTGTCGATCCTGAACCTGCCGATCGCGCAGTATCCGAGCATCGCTCCGCCGATGATCGCCGTGACCGTGACCGATCCCGGTGCGTCGGCCGAGACGGTCAACAACACGGTGGTGCATCCGATCCTGCAGCAGATGTACGGGCTGGACCATCTGGAATATATCCAGTCATCGTCCTACGCGAACGGCCAGATGGAAATCGACCTGACGTTCCAGCAGGGGACCAACCCGGACATCGCGCAGGTGCAGGTGCAGAACAAGCTGCAGCTTGCCCAGCCGCGCCTGCCGGCCGAGGTGGTCAGCCAGGGCCTGTCGGTGACCAAGGCCGTGAAGAACTTCATGATGGTGGTCGGCATCGTCTCGACCGACAACAGCATGAGCGGCGCGGACCTGGGCGATTACATGGCGTCGAACATGTCCGACCCGCTGTCGCGCGTGTCGGGCGTGGGCGACCATACGCTGTTCGGGTCGGAATATGCGATGCGCATCTGGCTGGACCCGGCCAAGCTGTATAGCTACAGCCTGACGATCGGCGATGTGCAGGCGGCCCTGCAGGCCCAGAACATCCAGGTGTCGTCCGGCGAGCTGGGCGGCCTGCCGGCGACGAAGGAAGCGCGGCTGGACGCGACGATCCTGGGTCCGGCGCGCCTGACCACGACCGAGGAATTCCGCAACATCCTGCTGAAGGTGCAGCCGGACGGCTCGCAGGTGCGGATCCGCGACGTGGCGCGGGTCGAGCTGAACATGCAGAGCTACAACTTCATCGCGACCTGGAACAACCATCCGGCGGCGGCGATGGCGCTGAAGCTGGCGCCGGGGGCGAATCAGCTCAAGACCGAGGCCGCGGTCAAGGAAGAGCTGGCGCAGTTGGCCAAATTCTTCCCGCACGGGCTGCAGATCGTCTATCCGCTGGATACCGAGCCGTTCATCACGATGTCGATCCACGAAGTGATCGTGACCCTGGTGGCCGCGATCGTGCTGGTGTTCTTCGTGATGCTGGTCTTCCTGCAGAATTTCCGCGCGACCCTGATCCCGACGATCGCGGTGCCGGTGGTGCTGCTGGGGACGTTCGGCCTGCTGGCGGCGCTGGGCTTCGCCATCAATACGCTGACCATGCTGGCCATGGTGCTGGCGGTCGGCCTGCTGGTCGACGACGCGATCGTCGTGGTGGAGAATGTCGAGCGCGTGATGACCGAGCGCAACCTGTCGCCGCGCCAGGCGGCACGGGAATCGATGGACGAGATCTCGGGCGCGCTGGTCGGCATCGTGCTGGTGCTGTCGGCGGTGTTCCTGCCGATGGCGGCGTTCGGCGGGTCGACCGGCGTGATCTATCGCCAGTTCTCGATCACCATCGTCTGCGCGATGTGGCTGTCGGTGCTGGTGGCGCTGATCATGACGCCGGCGCTGTGCGCCACCCTGCTGAAGCCCGGCGTCCACATCAAGGACAAGGGCCTGCCCGGCCTGTTCAACCGCAACTTCGCGCGGATGACGACGAAATACCAGGGCGGCGTGCATTGGATGGTTCGGCACATGGTGCCGTCGCTGCTGGCCTTCGTCATCATCACCTCGGGCGTCGTCTATCTGTTCGGCCGGATTCCCACGGGCTTCCTGCCGGACGAGGACCAGGCCCTGATCTTCGGCCAGGTGACCTTGCCGCCGGGCTCGACGCTGGCGCAGACCGAGGCGGTGAACAAGCGGGTGACGGACTATGTCCTGAAGACCGAGGGCAAGAACGTGATCTCGGTCATCGCGCCCGCGGGCTTCAATTTCGCTGGCCAGGGGCAGAATGCCGGTTCGTTCTTCATCCGGCTGAAGGATTGGAGCCAGCGGCCCGATCCGTCGCAATCCTCGGCGGCGATCGCGCAGCGGATCATGATGCATTTCTGGGGCGACCCCGAGGCGCAGATCTTCGCCGTCAATCCGCCGGCGGTGCTGGAACTGGGCAACGCGACCGGCTTCGACCTGGAGCTGGAGGATCGCGGCCATGTCGGCCACCAGGCGCTGCTGGCGGCGCGCAACATGGTGCTGGGCATGGCGGCGCGCGATCCGGTGCTGTTCGCGGTGCGCCCGAACGGCATGGAAGATGCGCCGCAATATCACCTGGACATCGACCGCGAGAAGGCCAACGCGCTGGGGGTCTCGATCGCCGATATCAATACGACGATCCAGGGTGCGTTCGGCTCGATCTACGTGAACCAGTTCCTGCGCAATGATCGCGTCAAGCAGGTCTATATCCAGGGCGAGCCCTCGGGCCGCATGCTGCCGAGCGACCTGGCCAAATGGTATATCCGCAACAGCGCCGGCACGCTGGTGCCCTTCAACGCGATCGCGACGGGCAACTGGACCAACGGCCCGCAGAAGGTCGAGGGCTATAACAGCTATAACGCCTTCGAAATCCTGGGGCAGCCGGCGCCGGGCCACAGCAGCGGCGAGGCCATCGCCGAGATCCAGAAGATCCTGGCCAAGCTGCCCGACGGGATCGGCTTCAACTGGACGGGCCTGTCGTACGAGCAGCAGGCCTCCGGGTCGTCGACCGCGCCGCTCTATGCCCTGGCGGCGGTGGTGATCCTGTTCTGCCTGGCCGCGCTGTATGAAAGCTGGTTCATCCCGCTGGCGGTGCTGCTGGTGCTGCCGCTGGGCGTGCTGGGCGCGATCGTCGCGACTCTGTGGCGGGGCATGGACAACGACGTCTATTTCCAGGTCGGGCTGCTGACGACGGTCGGGCTGGCGGTCAAGAACGCCATCCTGATCGTCGAATTCGCCAAGGCGAAGTTCGAGGACGGCCAGACGCTGGAACATGCGGTGCTGGAAGCGGGGCGCGAGCGTCTGCGGCCGATCCTGATGACGTCGATCGCCTTCATGCTGGGCGTCTTTCCGCTGGCGATTGCTACCGGGGCCGGATCGGCCGCGCGCAAGGCGATCGGCACGGCGGTGGTGGGCGGCATGTTCTCGGCCACGCTGCTGGCGGTCTATTTCGTGCCGCTGTTCTTCGTCCTGGTGCTGCGGTTGTTCCGCGTGACGCGGATCAAGGACCGCGTCGATCCGTATGAAAATCCGTCCCATGCCGCCGGCGCATCCGGGCAGGAGAGCTGAGTCGATGAAAGCCTATCCTTCTGTGCGTCGGCGCCCGTGGGCGGGGCTGCTGCTGCTGGCGGCCCTGCCGGGATGCACGCTGATCCCCAACTATAAGCGGCCATCCCTGCCGGTGGCGCCGGCCTGGCCGACCGGCGCGGCCTATCATGCCAGCGGTGCCGGGCAGATCGGCACCGCGGCATCGGACCTGGGCTGGCGCGATTTCTTCGTCGATCCGCGCCTGCGCGCGCTGATCGCGCTGGCGGTGCGCGAAAACCGCGACCTGCGTTCGGCCGCGCTGTCGGTGATCGAGGCGCAGGGCCAGTACCGGGTGCAGCATGCCGCGCTGTTCCCGCAGATCAACGGGACCGGGCAGTCGATATACACGGCGCCGTCGAACAATGGCGGCTTCGCCTTCGCGCCCGGACTGGGACGTAACGGGGTCGGCACGTTCCGATTCTATCAGGCCGGGATCGGTTTCTCGTCCTACGAGATCGATCTGTTCGGCCGCATCCGCAGCCTGTCGCGCGAGGCATCCGACCAGATGCTGAGCCAGGTGGCCAACCAGCGCGCCCTGGTGATCAGCGTGATTTCGCAGGTGGCGACGGCCTATGTCGCGTGGCTGGCCGATTGCGAGCAGTTGCGGGTGACCGAGCAGACCCTGGCATCGCAGCAGGATACGCTGCGCCTGACCCAGGCCCGGTTCGACCGGGGCGAGGCCGACCAGTTGACGCTGCGCCAGACCGAGACGCAGGTCGAGCAGGCGGCGGCCAACCGGGCGCAATATCAACGCATGATCGCACAGGACGAGAACCAGATCGTGCTGCTGGTGGGCGCGCCGCTGCCGGCCGACCTGCCGCCGCCCGCGCCGTTCGGGCGGCAGACGATCCTGGCGGACCTGCCGGCGGGCCTGCCGTCCGACCTGCTGGACCGGCGGCCGGATGTGCTGTCGGCCGAATTCGCGCTGAAATCGGCCAATGACGATATCGGGGCGGCCCGCGCCGCGTTTTTCCCGCGCCTGATCCTGACGGCGTCGGACGGCGTGTCCAGCCTGCAGTTCCGCAATCTGTTCACCTCGGGCGCCACGACCTGGTCGATCAATCCGCAATTGCAGGTGCCGCTGCTGACCTGGGGCCAGACCGAGGGATCGCTGCAGGTGTCGAAGGCGCGGCGTGACGAGCGGCTGATGGCCTATGAGAAGGCCATCCAGTCCGCGTTCCAGGACGTGTCGAACGCGCTGGCGGCGCGCGCGACGTACCTGGAGCAGGGACGGCAGTTGGACGCGCTGGTAAACTCGTCGGCCGATGCGTATCGCCTGGCGCGGATGCGGTTCGATTCCGGGGTGGATTCCTATCTGACCACGCTGGACTCGCAGCGCGCGCTGTATACGGCGCAGCAAAGCCAGATCTCGGTGCAGGAGGCACGGTACCAGAACCTGATCACCGTCTATCGCGCCCTGGGCGGCGGCTGGAACGAACGGACCGCGCGGGCCGTCGCGCGGGCCGCGAACGGCACGGCGCCGGTGCCGGGGGCCGGCTGATCGCCAGGCCGTTTCCGGTGCGTTTTCCGGCGCATTTTCTTCTGGCGCGCTTTCCATCGCGATGCTGAAAGAGCGGCTCCTTCGGGGGCCGCTTTTTTTGTCGCCGCGCGCGGCCTCATGGCGCCGGTGCTTCGGTCCATTTGCGGGGTGGCGGCGTATAGGTCGCGAAGCGGCGGATCATCTCGTCCGGGTCCGGAGTGACCACCAGCATCTGCCGGTAGACCGGTTTCATAAAGCCTTCCCGCGTGACGGCATCGACCATCGCCATGAGGGGGTCGAAATATCCGTCGATATTGAGGAATCCGCAGGGTTTTTCATGAATGCCGAGCTGCGCCCAGGTCCATTGCTCGAAAATCTCCTCGAACGTTCCGGCCCCTCCCGGCAGGGTGACGAATCCGCCGGCGAGTTCGGCCATGCGCTGCTTGCGGACATGCATGCTGGGGACGACATCAAGCCGGGTCAGGCCCCGATGCGCGATTTCCCGCTCGGCGAGGGCCCGCGGCATGACGCCGATCACCTCGCCCCCGGCTTCCAGCGCGCCGTCGGCCACGGCGCCCATCAGCCCGACATGCCCGCCACCATAGACAAGGCCGATGCCCCGTTCGGCCAGCAACCGCCCGAAGGCGAACGCCACATCGCGGTAGACCGGCCTGCGTCCGGAAGACGCGCCACAGAAGACAGCGATTCGCATGGAAACCTCCGGAAGAAGACGCAGTGTGGATGACGACCGAGAGGGCGGAAGCCGCCCCCTTCGGCAAGGTGACGCGTCTACGTACCATCCCCTTCCGCCGACTCAAGCCCCAACAGAACCTGCTGCCCTTCGAGCCACATGCGCAGTGTGTCGGTCCGGGCCACGACCCGGGCCGCGATCTGGGCCACAGGGGGAAGTTGTCCTGCCTGGTCCATCAGGGCGCCATAGAGGTCCCAGACGGGCTTGGCGGCGACGGCCAGAGGCGTTCGCGGTTCGGCATGATGTCGCAATGCCGGCTTGACCAGCGCCGACAGGTCGTCTGGCAGGGTCTCGGGCGGGAACGCGAACGCCGACCATAAGTGCTTCATGACGTCGTTGGGAGAATCCATGATCCGGTCGAAAGCCGCCACGGACACCGGCTTGTCCCTGAGAAAATCCAGGGCGTTCACCATGTAATCCGCCCAGAGCAGCACCCCGGTGCCGATCGGCATGTGATCGCGCCGCTCAAGCGACGCCGCCACCTCGGCCGGATGGCGCGCCGTCAGGATATAGCGTGGCGCGTAGCCTTCTTCGACCAGCGCCCGATGCCATGCCGGCATCAGGAGGCAGGTCCGCGGATCCTTGAGAACGATGGCGCGTGCGTTCCCATATTGCGAACGGATCGCGCGGCGGATGCGATCGACATGGGCATCGGCCCCGGCGTCCTTCAGGCGCGCGCTTGAGAACAACCGGTCCCAGGCGACGTCATGTTCCGCCAGGATGCTGTCGTTCAGCGCGGCGAAAATCGGCGACTCCCAGAACCCATCCTGGTTATCAGCGGCCGGCGTCATCAGGCTGGTCGGGAGGTCGCAGCCGGCTGCGGCCAGCAGATGGGTCATCAGGGATGTCCCGGACCGATGCATGCCGACAACGACCATCGCCGTTCGTTCGTCGCATCCCGATCGCCGAATGCCCGGCCGGCTGGGCATCGACGCGCATTCGGTCTGCCAGGCGCGCTGCACGTCGGCCAGCGGCGTGGTCGAGAAGACATGGTCTTCAAAGGAAACTGGACCACAGCCGAACAGATCGGCAAAACCCTTCAGCATTTCGAGCGCTTCCGGCCGCGCAACGGCCGGGTTCGACGCCGTGATCGCCGGGCTGGACGAGCGGAGATTCAGGACGAGACAGCCGAGGCTCGCCGCCTCGTCCGTCTCGGCACGCCAATCCGAACCATCGGTCCCGTCGCTCCAGGTCACATAGCACAGGGCGCGCTGCTTCAGCGCCCTGAGCAGGGTCGGGTCCGGCTGGCGCAGGAACTCGATTCGATCGCCGTCGATGACAGTGGAAAAATCCGCGAACAGGGACCGTTGATTGTCCGTGTTCCCCGAGAGGCACAACATGAAATGCAAATGCGTGTTCGGCGCGGATAAGGCGAGCCGGCCGGCCGCGTTGACGAGACGGCCGATCAGCATCGTGTGCTCGTCCCGCACGGGACCATGCAACAGGATCATCGGCTGCTTTCGATCAAGGGCACCCATCCGCCGATGATCGAGGGCAACCGGAAGAAACCGGATATCCGGCAATCGGATGCCGTAGATCTCCCGGATCGCGTCTTCCATGCCGGCAGGATCGGGTGTGCTTGTTACGATAACGTCATAATTGCAGGCATTGCCGATCGTGTCGTAGGCCGTCTCCATATCGGTGGCGGTGGGGTCGCCCGTGTCCAGGAACAGGACCTGGAGCCGCCCGGGCAATGGCGGGGGCGGAGGGAAACTTCGCGTATAGACGATTGACACCGGCGGCGCCTCGACCGGCGCGTGTGCGAGTTGCCGCGGCATGAACCCGTAATCCCGCAGAAGCCAGCTTACATCGAGACGCGATGGAGCGTCCGGGCCGGTAACGGCAACCGGTCCCGACGCCGCGCACGCGCAAATGAGGCTCGCGAGCGTGCGCCCGCCATCCTCGATCGCGCCATCCACGTGCAGCCTGGTCCGGGCCGGCCCGGTCGCGTCGTTCCCGTTCGCTTCTTCATGGTCGAAATCGGCGATCTCGGGAAGATCTTCGTCCGCGCGGGTGGCCAGCCACGCGCCCCATCGGGACATCAGTCGTTCGCGATTGGTGTCTCCTATTCGCCCTAACCGCTCCGTGCCGAATACGCCGATGCTTGTGGCGTTTCCGATATGGGTCACCCTTGCGGCGGGGACGACGACGGTCCTCATGCCGCGCGCCTTCAGCCGCAGGCAAAGGTCCGCATCTTCATAGTAGGCGGGCCGGAAGGTGGGGTTGAAGCCGCCGGCGGCCAGGATGTGGTCTCGGCTTACCATCAGACCGGCGGCGGAGATATAGTCGCTCTCCCACTCCGACTTTCCGCGCCATTGCAAAGAACTGTTCTCATGGCGATAAGAGTGCCCGTCCGCCGCGATTCGCCCGCCGATTTCCTGGAGTTTTCCGCTGGGATAGTAGAATGCCGGGCCAAAGACTGTCGTGCTGCGGGCCTTCACTGCGGCAAAGAGCGTGCTGATGCAGTCTTTTTCGACAAAGGCATCACTATTGAGCAACATGACGAACTGGCCGCGCGCGGCGTCAAGGCCGCGATTCATGGCGCGGCTGAACGATACCGGTTGCAGCAGATGAATGACGCGGATTTCGGGCGCCAATCGGCCCAGCGCCGCGACGGACTCGATCGTGCTGCCATTCTCGACGACGATGATCTCGAAGGCCGGCATGCCCTCGGCGCGCGCAATCGCGCCCAGGCACCGAACCAGCAGGTCGGCCCGGTTGTAACTCGGTATGATGATGGAGAGTTCGGGATTCGCCGCGATTGGAAGCAAGATTGACCCGCGCGCCTGGCCGCTGACCGTCAGGACGCCGCCCTGGAACGCGCCAGGCTCGAAAGCCGCCCCGGCGATGCTGATGCGGCACGGGACCTGACCGCCCAGCTCGCCGGGGACTCTGTGATCGATCTCGACGGTGATGGCCTCCTCGGCCGTATCCAACGCCATGACGAGGCACAGCCGGGGACCCATCGACCAGCAGCCCCAGCCCTCCGGGCGGTCCAGGCCGTAAAGCACATGAAGCCCGGCCGGGATATCATGGGTGACGTCGAAACGGGCCAGTATCCGCTCGGTGTCCCGGGCGCGCACCGTGATCGCGTGAAACCCGACCGCGAGAGATCGCATGTCGGAACTCTCGATCGACCATTTCGGCCGCCACTGGTCCAAAAGCTCGATTTCGAGAGGTATCAGGTCTGTCAACGGAATTTTCCTTCGCGTCGTGCTGAGCGAATGTTGGTCCGCATGGCTATGATGCAGCCGAACGGATCCCGTCAATGGCGTCCGACCTGGTTCGTGTCCCGAGAGTGGCCGATCAGGTCGGCCGGCATCGTGATCGGCGGCGTGCGGCCCATTCCGCGGCGGGCCATTGTCCGGCGCCGGTCAATAGGCCTCTCGATAGAGAGGATGATCCCGCAATGTCCTGACGCAGTCGAGCCGGGCAGCGCGCAAGTGGGCCTCGGCGGCCTCGCGGGTGAGCGGAGTATCGCAGAAGAACGCCTCGAAGAGCCGCATGATGGCCGGCACGACGAAATCATGAAAATGGCGGCCATCTTCGACGAAGGGTTGCGGGAAAAGAGTCGTGATCGCGTCATAGGCAGGAAAATAGAACAGACGTTCATCACCGCGTTCACGCTGCACTTCATCGAGTGCCGCGCGAATGATCGCCTTGCTCGCCGAATTCGCGGTGATGCAGGAGACCGGCCGGAAGGTCGCAACCAGCGGCACCGGCGACACGGTCATGACGACGCGGGCTTCCGGCACGTGCTTGCGGATCAGGTCGAGGATGCGCTCCATGGCCGCGCGGGTCTCGGCGAAGCTCGCCACCCGGAATTTGTGGCGGGATGCATCGAAATGCGCCATCGGCACCGCGCGCCAGAAGACGCCCTTCGTCATCTCGTCATACCAGATTTCCGAGACGCCGAAGGTCAGGATGAAGACATCGGTCGAAAGAAAGATTTCGCGCGTCCGTTGCCGCACCGCCTCGTCATAGCCGAAGCTCTCGGCCTTGAACCCGTGCCAGAGTCCGGTCGGTGGGGCCGTGTCTTCCAGCGCCCATTCGAACTGCTGCAGAAGTGAATGGACGTTTACGAGGCCCTCTCCCATAAGGGAGATATACACCCCGCCATCGCGATCTCTTGCGGTATCGAACCCGATCATCTTGAGATGCGCATTGATGTGCTGGGCAAAGCAACTGCCGAAAGTGGTGATGCGCGTCCCGCTGCTGATGAAGCGCGTGGTCGGGGTCCAACCCTGCAGCAGAAAGCGCTCCGCGAAACCGGGTGCGGCATGATCGCCGTGATAGGGATTGAACTGGCAGGTCTCACCGCGATAGAAGGCCGAGCCGACGATCTTGGGCTCCTGTCCCTCGGGCGCGACATGCAGCCGCTCCTGCCGCCAGACCTCGGTGATGCTTTCGACCATAGGGGGATGTGCTCCTGCCGTTCGTCCGGCTATCGTTCAGCATGGCACGCTGGTTGCAAATAAAAAGGTAGTCTAATGGTGCAAGCCGAGCCCTGTCCAACGGTCTATGTGGTCGGAGCCTACATCCCCAATGGCGGCACCTGGATGGCATACCATATCGGCCGCATCCTGCATGAGGAGTGGGGCTATCCCATGGTGGTCGTCCGTGTCGATGCGGAAACGCCCGATCTGGGTGTGTTCCACTACGAACCGGTCTTCCCCGTGCTGCCGCTGGATGCGTTGGAGGCAAGCATTACGGCGCGGGATATCCTCGTCTGCAATCCGTCCTTTTCCGATCATGCCTTCGGTCTCAGGCTGCCGCCGTGCCGCAAGATCAGCTATGTGCAGGACTACAAGACGTTCGGCCTGCTCGACCGCTTTTTCGATCTCTATGTGTCCGTCGGCGACTTCGTGCAGGATTTCCTGCGCCGGACCTACGACTTGCCGACCGAAATCATTCCGCCCTTTATCTCGCCGCCCGATGTCCGGTCAGAGGCCTGGGACACGCGGCCGGCGATGTCCCTCGTCATAAGCAGCAAGGGGCCGCCCGCGCTGCTCGGCCCGATGGAAGCAAAACTACGTGCCATCTTGCGCGAGAAGGCGCCGGAGGCCGAGGCCGCGATCGACTGGCGGGGCGCCGTGTTGCAGCAGGACGGCAAGATCTCCCATCGCGCCTTTTGTGAAAGGCTGGCGCAGTCACGCTATTGCCTCAGCCTGACGCCCGCGGAAGGTTTCGGCCTGATTCCGCTGGAGGCCATGGCCCTCGGCGCCGTGGTGTTCGGGTTCGACGGTTTCGGCGGCCGCCATTATTTCCGGCGCGGCAGGAACAGCCTGGTGCGTCCCTATCCGGATCTGGAAGGCGTGGCGGACGATCTGATCACCCTGCTGGGGGACGACGCACTTGGCGCGCGCCTCAGCGCAGCCGGGCGCGATGTCGCGGCCGATTACGGCTATGACCGTTTTCGTTGCGCCTGGGTCCGGTATTTTACTGAAATCCTGGGGCCGCCTCTTCCGAGATCAGAGAGCAAGCGAGGCCAGGAAATCCGGATAGAAGCACTCCACCACGGGTGCGAGGGGGCGTAGCATCTCGGCCAACGCGGCGAGATCCACCGTCGTGTAGCGCGCCGCCGGATCGTAGGGCGCCAGGGCGCGCGACGATTGGCGAACATGTGGAACAAGGCGGTGGAGTTCCGTGACCGGATCGGCAAGGATATCCTCGTAGCGCAGGATGCGATCGGCCGGAAAGCGGGCATATGTCCCATAGAGGAACCGCATCAGCTCCACCTGGCGCGCCAGGCGGTCCTCGATCGCATCGAGCCGCGCCGTGAGGCCCGGCACGAAGCATTCCATCATCGGCATATGCCCATAATGCACCGGCATCTCCACCGTCTGCCAGGCCGCGAGCACTGCGAGCGGATGGCGCACGAGCGCATAGAGTGGAAAACGCCGGCCGAGCGGCTCGGCCAGCGCCGTGAATTCCGCGGGGTGCTTGATGACGAGATGGAAATCTTCGGCAAGCGGCTTGCCGACCGGAATCTCGCCGCGCTGCTCCAGAACGCGCCGCAGCCGGCCGGTTTGGAGCACCGCCGGGTCTTCGACCCAATTATCCGGGACGGTGCCGTCGACATGTTTCGACATGGCCAGGCCGGAATCGATCGCCCGGCGGCGGGTCGCGGCGACAAAGCGTTCGATCTCGGTCACGGCGCGCGCCCGATCCCCATGGCGTTCAAGCGCCAGGGGCTCGCCCAAGGCCAATGTGTCCGGATATGCGTTGAGCAAGGCACAAAGCAGAGTGGTGCCCGAGCGCGGAAGGCCGGTCACGAGGATGGTCGGCATGGGTCAGTCCGAAAAAATTCGCGAATGGAGGGCGTTCGATGATTCGTCAGGAGGGAACGGGGTAGATGCCGTCCCAACAAATCGCGAACTGGAATGTAAGGAATGGTTGCCGGTTTTCGTGCGGGGCCGCCGCTCCGGCAGTGGTTCCGCCGGCGGCGCCGATGGTCTGGCCGGCAAGCGCCGTGTTCGGCGCATGGGTCGTCAGGCACTGGGCGGTCTCGGTCGGGTTGACATACAGGCCGCCGACCTGTGTCCCATTGTCGGGAGAGTTGAGCTTCATGGCCGCCGTCCAGCCTGCGCCCGCTCTGACCATCTGGTGCGTATGAGCGGGCATTTGACTGTGGGTGAGACCGACCGCCGCCTCTCCCGCCACCTGGCCGAGCGTCCAGGCGACCGATGTCCCGGATGCCGTGCCGGTACCGCATACGGCCAGGCCGTTCATGGCCGGTTGCGGGTTGATGAGGTTGGGCGTGGCGAAGTTCTGCTGGGCGGCGTCGCCGCCATAGGCATTGCCGATGACCGCGTAAAGAGCCTGATACGCGCTGGCGGGATAGATCGTGCCGTCGCAGGGCAGCCAGCCTGCCGGGATATAGCGGTTCGCAAAGATACGGATTTCGCCGATGAACGCGTCACTCATGAATTGTCTCCCCGAAATCGGGCATCGCCTGCCCGCCCGTCACAACCAAATCGAAAGCACCGAGGGCACACGCCCAAGTTATTGAAAATACGGATATAATCCCGAGAGGCAGATAATGTATCGCAGCGCCATGGTCGGCATGTAATTGTCATGTGGCTGGGAACCGCCTGCGCTGCCGATCGCAAGCGTGCTGTAATTGGCGTCGCTGCCCGTTTTCTGCTGCAGGTTGTCGTAAAACAGCGCGGGGGGCTCGACCGCGGCAAAGATGGCGTTTGTGGGCGTGCTCTTGGTCGCCGGATCCTGTGACGCATTGACGCTATGCGTATGGGCGGGCAATTGCGCAATTGTCAGCGTAACGACGTCCTGTCCGCCTTTATCCCCCATCTTGTAGAGTGACAGATCGGGGCCCTGGCCGGCGCCGATGGGGACGCGCCCGTTCAAGCTGGGAAGCTGGAAATTGGTCTTACCGTCCCCACCATAGGTAAAGCCGATCAGGGAGAACAGGGCATCGTTGCCTGCGATGTTCAGAACCTGCCCCTCGCAAAATGCCCAACCCTGAGGGGCATTGTCGGCCATGCCGCAAAAGATGCGGATTTCACCCAAAAAGGCGTCCATCTTCAGACTCCATGATAACAGATATCGGTTTCACGTACGACCCGGCGTCTTACGGATGCGGCGGGTACATTCCGGACACGCAGATGATGTAATTCAGGGTCGTGTAGGGCTGACGGTTTTCATGCGCCTGGCCCGCTCCGGCCGCGACGAGTTCCGGCGTTCCTTGCGAAAGCGAGACAAGATGGGTCGGAGAACCATAGATGGGGGTCGTCGCAGGCGATTCGGCGTAGATGGCATTGGCCGTTGTCGGCTGGCTCGCCGCGCCGGCATAGGCGTCCATCGTATGATTGTGCGCCGGCATCTCCGTCATGGTCAGGGAAATCATTTCCTTTCCCCCCTTGGTTCCCCGGGGCAGGGCGTCGCTCTGGCTGATGGGCGCGCGGCCGCGTAGGTCCGGCAGTGCGAAGGTCGTCCGCCCATCTCCGCCATAGGCCGTGCCGAGCAACGAATAAAGCGCCGCGTTCTGGCCGATCTGCAGCAGCGTGCCGTCACAGACATGCCAACCTTGTGGCACTTTTCCGTCCAGATAAGGAACGATCCTGATTTCCCCGAGATAGCCTTCTGCCATGGCGATTTCCTTTTGTGCCAGGTCGATGCGGCCTCATCCCCGCTGCCGCCCGGATCGACGGCGCCGCGGTCTGAGGTGCTGAATGCGCTGAAAATGTTTCGACGCGTATTTCCGGCCATTCGAACCGGCCGGAATGGCGGCGTGGCGCCCGGAGGACGACGTGGTCCGGTGGCGAAGATTGATCCAGCGATCGTAATATGGCTTGCGTGCCGGAAATACATGCTTAATGGATCGAAACAGCTCATTTTTAAAAAAGGACGCTATGAAATTGCCACCATTTGTTTCCCGGAACGAGTGAGGCCATCATGAAGAAAATTGACCGAACCGTCAAACGGGCTCGGGCATGATTATTCAAAAATTCTTTCTTCCGATGGATGGCCTGCGTCATCGATCCTGCCCGGCGCACCCGGGCCGACCGCGCAGCGCATGAGAATTTGCATCGGATCGGATGGATCGATCACCTGAAAGCCCATGCGGCGGTAAAGGCGAATCGCGGGATTGCCAAGCATGACATGAAGACTGACCGTCTTCCGTCGTACGGTCGCGCGCGTGACGACCTGCCGCAACACGGCGCCCCCCAGCCCGAGATTGCGATGGGTCGCCAGAAGCGAAATATCGATAATACGGCAGTCCGTCTGCCCTTCATCGACGTAGAGGCGCCCAGCCGGAGCATCGGCGACCTCGATCAGATCGAAGGACGCTGCGGGATAATATGTTCGGTAATGATGTGTCTGCAGGAGGAATTGATGGTTCAGGAAGGCATGCCGCTGCAATTCCGGCCAGCCCGTCGCATCCAGTTCCGCGCGCCTTACATCGCCGTAAAGATGCAGGAGAAACGGCATGTCGGCGGCGCATTGCGGTCTCAGGTGGAAACGTGAAGGTTCGATCGTCTTTGCCCTCCTGGCTTGCCCTCGGATCGTCCGGCACGGGTCCATGGCGTCTCGTCAGGCGATGCGTTTGAGGCGCAGACGCCATGCGGACAGGCATCGTTAAGCCGATTCTCGCCTCGAAGGAAGTCCCGGTTTCGATCGCGCGGCGGTTGCTCTGCGGATGGTATTTATTGCTGCTGTGGTCAAAGGTTTGTCGGAGCCTTCCGGATTTCGATACGGACCAGGATCGCGGGGTCGATGGCGAGTTCCCGGGCCAGGCGCAGCAATACCAGGAAGGTGGGATTGCGCAGGCCGCGCTCCATGCCGCTGACATAGGTCCGGTCCAGGCCGGCGCGGGCTGCCAGTTCTTCCTGGCTGATCCCCAGGCGCATGCGTTCCGTATAGATGATCTCCCCCAGCGCCGCGCGCGGGTCTCCGCCATCTTGGGTTTCCAGCGGTGGCTGGATCGAGGGGCGCGGCTTGCGGGGTGCTTTTTGCCGGGTTGGCCCGTTTGCACTCTTGCTCATGATTCACCATGAGCAGGCTTGTCGTGTACGGACCACGGACTATAGAGTTGCGGACTATAATCCTCATTTCGGGGCGGGGCATGGCGTCCGACACGTACCACCGGCTTTGTCCATTCCCTGATCCATCCGCTGCCGCGCGCGGCCTTGTCCGTCTGTTCGGGGCGGCCGCCCGGCGGGTCGTCATGCGCCGTATCGGTCAGTGCCTGGAAGAAAACAATATCGACGAAGTCATATTCTGGCTGCGCGTGCGGGATCGTCTCGACGCGGATGCTCGCCGGATGCGGGGCTGCGACACCGCGCGGCTGCTTCGCCTGCAATTGTCCGCGCCCCATTGATCCGGCGCACACCGGGACTTCGGACACACGGATAGACCGCGATGGTTTCGGACAGGGCGACCGGTGTCCCGAGGCGCGCCCGGCAGGGTTCCGCGAGAGGAAATAAACTTCTGTGTGATCGGATGATTTTATTGTGCGCTCTCAGGTATTGTGCAGTGCAACAAAAGCATCGGCCGGGGTTTATTTGCGAATTTCGATTGACGGACAGAAAAAAAGGGTCCATGTAGAGGGCACCAGAGCGAGAAGACCGGAACGGCCCGCTCCCAAGAACAAGAAACCTGCGGCATGATGATCGCAGGGATGAAGATCCGAAGGGCGAGAATCTTCGGGAACTTAGGTGAAAGGGGGCATCGCATCGCGGTGTCCCCCTTCTTTTGTTGGTGCGTGCTTATGGATGCTTACGGAATTGTTCGCGCAGCGCGGACATGCATGAGGTCATGAACCAGACACACAAACCGCCCGGCCGTGATCCGGGGCCTCATGATCCGAGACTGGTGATCGCCATCATCATGGTTACGGTGGCGATGGGCGCGCTGGACGCCATTTCGCTGACCCATCTGAACGTCTTTGCCGGCTATATGACCGCGACCGTGATCCTGATCGCGGTGCATCTGGTGTCGGGCCAGTCCATCCTGGGGCCGGGGCTGGTGGCGATCGCCTCTTACCTGATCGGGGCGGCGCTGGGCGGCCGGCTGGTGCGGCGGTCGCATTCACGGCGGCGCACGGTCGCCGACCTGCTGATGGCCGTGGGGGTGCTGGTCGCGGGGGCCGCGCTGATCTGGTGGGTGAATGCGCCGTGGCATTACTATGCCGTGCTGACGATCCTGGCCGTGGCGATGGGATTGCAGACCTCGGCCACCCGCCACGCGCAGGTCACGGACCTGACGCTGCCGGCAGCGACCCTGCTGCTGCATGGGCTGGCGCATGACAGCCGGCTGGCGGGCGGCCCGTCGCTGGGGGTCTGGCGGCGCCTGGCGGCGATTCTGGGCCTGTTCGGCGGGGCGGTGCTGGGGGCGGTGGCGTCCAGCGTCTCGGTCTCCGGCGCGATCGTGCTGGTGGGGCTGACGATCGGCTGTGCCGGCTTCCTGCTCTATCTGCGCGACCACCCGCTGCTGGAACGGCTGGAGACGGTCAGCCCCTCATAGAAGGGGGGACCGGCCCGGGATGGCGGGCCGGTCCGTGCGCGTCAGTCGACGCGGGCGACGCGCAGCGTGTTGGTGCTGCCCGCCACGCCGAAGGGCAGCCC
>NZ_JABXXP010000020.1 GCF_013376155.1 Nguyenibacter vanlangensis | reverse complement strand
CAGCTCGACCGCACCCTGCGCGCCCTGCTGCGCCGGGTCGGCCGCTCGGGCGACCTCGCCTCGTCGGTGCGCGACAGCCTGCTGGGGCTGGAACGGGTGGCGATCTTCATCAGCGAGAACAAGCGCCACACCGTGTCGGACCGGCTTGCCGGCCGGCTGGCGACCGTGGTGCGCGACATCGCCTCGCTGAACGATTTCGTGGCCCAGACCACCAACAAGGTGCAGTTCCTGCTCGACGCCACCCTGGGCTTCATCAGCATCGCACAGAATAACGGCATGAAGATCCTGACCGTGGTCAGCTTCATCGGCGTTGCGCCCACACTGGTGGCGGGCATCTACGGCATGAATTTCCATGATATCCCCGAACTGGGCTGGCGCTACGGCTACGGCTATGCGCTGGGACTGATCGCGGCCACGATCGTCCTGCCACTGCTGTGGTTCTGGCGGCGCGGCTGGCTGGGCGACGGCATGTAGCGGCCCGCCCGCAACGCCCGCCTGCAACGCCCACCTGCAACGTAAGTGTGATGCCCCGGCCACGGCCCGGCCCCCCGCCACGCTTGACCTTCAGGGCACGACTACCTAAAGTAGCAAGCATCGCAGGCGGAATTCTTCCGCCCGGCGCTCCCTCCGTCTGGAACGTTGTCGACCGTCTGCCGGCACCCCCGGCCTTCTGGCAGGCGCGCATGCGCCATATCCGTGGTCAACCTGTTCCCTCCCGTACGTGACCTGCCCATTCAAGGCATCCTGAATGCATCTCGCCGAACTCAAGGCCAAAACTCCCGCGGATCTTCTGGCGTACGCCGAAGGCCTGCAGATCGAAAACGCGTCGTCCCTGCGCAAGCAGGACATGATGTTCGCCATCCTCAAGACGCTCGCCGACAATGACCAGGCGATCCATGGCGAAGGCACGCTGGAAATCCTGCCCGACGGGTTCGGCTTCCTGCGTTCGCCCGAGGCGAACTACCTGCCCGGGCCCGACGATATCTATATCTCGCCCAGCCAGGTCCGCCGCTTCGGCCTGCGCACCGGCGACACGGTCGAGGGCCAGATCCGCGCCCCGCGCGACGGCGAGCGCTATTTCGCGCTGCTCAAGGTCAACACGATCAATTTCGAACCGCCCGAGGCGGTCCGCCACCGCATCAATTTCGACAATCTGACGCCGCTCTATCCCGAACGGCGCCTGAAGATGGAAGTCGAAGCCAACGCCGTAGGCGGCGAGCCCGAGAAAATCGAGAAGGGTGGCAAGGGGTCCAAGGGCACGCCCAAGGATTTCACCCCCCGCGTGATCGACCTGGTCTCGCCGATCGGCATGGGCCAGCGCGCGCTGATCGTCGCCCCGCCCCGCACCGGCAAGACCGTGATGCTGCAAAGCATCGCCTCGTCGATCTCGGCCAACCATCCCGAAGTCTTCCTGATCGTCCTGCTGATCGACGAACGTCCGGAAGAAGTCACCGACATGGCCCGCTCGGTGCGCGGCGAGGTCGTGTCCTCGACCTTCGACGAACCGGCGACCCGCCACGTCCAGGTCACCGAAATGGTGCTGGAAAAGGCCAAGCGCCTGGTCGAGCACAAGCGTGACGTCGTCATCCTGCTCGACTCGATCACCCGCCTGGCCCGCGCCTACAACACCGTCGTCCCCTCGTCGGGCAAGGTGCTGACCGGCGGCGTGGACGCCAACGCCCTGCAGCGCCCCAAGCGCTTCTTCGGCGCCGCCCGCAATATCGAGGAAGGCGGCTCGCTGACCATCATCGCCACGGCGCTGATCGACACCGGCAGCCGCATGGACGAGGTGATCTTCGAAGAGTTCAAGGGCACCGGCAACTCGGAACTGATCCTCGACCGCAAGCTCGCCGACAAGCGCACCTTCCCGGCCATCGACATCACCAAGAGCGGCACCCGCAAGGAAGAATTGCTGGTCGAACGCTCCGAGCTGTCCAAGATGTGGGTGCTTCGCCGCATCCTGGCCCCGATGGGCACGATGGACGCCATGGACTTCCTGCTGGACAAGCTGAAATACAGCAAGACCAACCGGGATTTCTTCGACGCGATGAATACCTGATCCGCCTCGCCCACCGGCCCGCCTTGTGGGCCATGGGCACCGAAGCACCGGAAACGCGCGCAGGATCGCCGCCAGCGCGCATTTCCGGCCAGGCTTTCAGCAGCCGTCGCCACGCATCGTCCAGGCCGTCACCTTGTCGTTGAACAGTTCGAAGGTGGTCTGGCACGTGCTTACATAGGCGCCATCCCACCACGGACCGCCCCAGCCCCAGCCAGGCCCCCAGCCCGGACCGCCCCACCGGCCGTACCAGCCCCAGCCGCCGCCGGTATAATAGTAGTTGGTGTCATAACTGATATAGGCGAGGAACGTGTGCCCATCCGCCTGATACACGCGGGTCGGCACGCCGAACTGGCGCACCACGTCCACCGCGGGACGGTCGAGCATCGCATTCAGCAGCGCGCGTTGCTCGGGGCTCGGAACCTCACAGGCCGTAAACGCCAGCAGCGCAGCCAGCGGAAGAAATCTCGCGTATGTCATGGTGGCAATCTCTTCCAGCCCATGGGGGCACCCCCTCATGGATGCAACCCATGCGCGCAGCCTAGGTAGGGACCTGCACCGCCAGAACAATCGCCCCCATGGCGTATGACAAATATTTCAATTCTCTCCCGAGATCGGTCGCGACTCTTCTGGGAGAGTATTCCCCGGCCAGCACCATCCGGGCGCTGCCCGGACCCGGCAGGGGCCTCGGGTCCCCGCACCCTGGTCTGCAAGCAGATGGTCCCTCAATCGTCGCCGATCGAACGAATGACCCGCGCCGGATTCCCGCCGACGAGCGTATTCGCGGGAACGTCCCGGGTGACGACCGCCCCCGCCGCGACGACCGAATTCTCGCCCACCGTCACGCCGCCAATGATGGTCGCGCCGGCCGCGATCCACACGTTTTTCTCAATCACGATGGGCTTTCCGATTATGGCGGTGCGTCGCTGCGCAGGCTCGACCGGGTGGCCGGTCGTGATAAGGCTCACATTCGGCCCGATCATCACATCGTCCGCGATGTCGAGGCCGCCCAGATCATAGAACGTGCAGTTCTGATTGACGAAGACACGGCGCCCGACCCGGATTTCATTTCCGCCGGCGGTATAGAATGGCGGGATCAGCAAAAAGCTCTCATCCACCTTTGTACCGATCAGTTCGCTGAACACGGCCCGAATCTCGTCCGCATCATCGAACGTCAGACGGTTCAGCCTGGTGGTGATCGCCATGGCGCGTCTGACATTTGCCAACATGGCGGCCGATTCCGGCGTCCGGCTGTAAATAACCCTGGCGTGAGCGTCAGTCGGCATGCGTCATGGTCCTCGGGCTGCGGTCGCAGCATGCGTTTCGGCGCGCAAGGGGCACCGGGGGTTCGCGGAATATAACCGCCGGCCACGGCAGACCGGACACGGAAAAATCGGCGGTTTTCGTCTTGCCGCCGCCCTGCCGCGGCAGGCATGATCGCCGCCATGCGCCGCATCCTGCCGATCTTCGCTTTGCTCCCGACCATGGCGATCGCGGCGCCCGGCCCGTCCGAAATCGTGGCGCATGCGCCGGACACGGCCTGGGCCGACGTGCCGGCGGACCGGCTGCTGGTCATGACGCTGGGCGACGGCACCCGGATCCCGATCGAACTCGCGCCGCAATTCGCGCCGGCGCATACCGGCAATATCATACGGCTGGCCCGCGCGCACCGATGGGACGGCGGGGCGATCATCCGCGTGCAGGACGATTACGTCGTGCAATGGGCCCCGCACGACGAAAAGGCCAGCCTGCCCACTGGCTTCATCGCCCATCCCCCGGCCGAATACGACCACCCGCGTCAGGGAATCGCCGTTCGTCCGCTTGGTTTTTCCGATCCCTACGCACCGGCGGCGGGCTTTGCGGCCGGGTGGCCGGTGGGAATGGACCAGGACCGCGTCTGGCTCGCGCATTGCTACGGCATGATCGGCGTCGCGCGCGACATGCCGCCCGATACCGGCGACGGGCAGGAACTCTACGCGGTCAACGGCGAAGCACCGCGCCAGCTCGATCGCAATCTCGCGCTCGTGGGCCGGGTCCTGACAGGCATGGATCATCTCGGCGCGTTGCCGCGCGGGACGGGTACTTTGGGGTTTTATACCGATAATACCGGCAAAATCGCGATCCGCACCATAATGCTCGCCACCGACCTGCCCCTCAGGCAACAGCCGCATCTCCAGGTGATGCGCACCGACAGCCCGGCCTTCTCGGCCTATCTCGACGCCCGCGCCAACCGCACCGATCCGTTCTATGTCCATCCCGCCCGCGGCGTCGCGCTGTGCAATGTCCCGGTACCGACGCGCGCGAAGCCGTAAACGGAAGATCACGTCTTCGTAGTTTCAACCGGTCATGCTCGATGCCAGAGGCGGCTTTCGCCCCCATCCGAGACATTCAGTGGACTAAGACGGTACCTCAAAGCGGACATTCCACTGAACCGGGCATCTTCACCCGTTCAAACGATTCCGTTTGAATGCGATCTGCTCTAGCTCGGCAAGGAGCGCATGAACGCGACCAGTCGGATCACGTCGCCGGGGACGAGGCGGCCTATGGCTCGGGTCGAATAGACGGCATTCACGATCGATCCGTCCGGCGCGAGGACAAAGCCGGTCGTTTCCAGAAAATGTCCACGGCCGGGATGCCGCATGTCATATGCGCCGGTACGTGCGACGATCGTGTCGACATCAGCCGAATGCCCGAGCGGGAACGGCCAGCCGTGCCTGGCAGCGAATGCGGCGGACGCGGCCTCGTCGTCGACCGAGAATGCCATGACTCGGATCGCCGCCTCCGACAAAGCGTCGGCGGCGTGCGTGAATGCGGCAATCTGTTCGTTGCAGAACGGGCACCAATGGCCGCGGTAAATCAGGATGACCCTGTATTCTCCGTCGAAATCGCGGGCCGGATGAAGCGTTCCGCCGCCGACTTGCGGGATTGTGAGATCCGGAAATTTGTCGCCGTTCTTGAGTTGCTCGGCCATCTGTTCCTCAGCAATCTGGATTGTGTCGGGCAGGCATGCGATTTCCATAGTGGACTGTCCAGTCCATTATGTGAAAGCACGAAGCCATGGGCCGCGAAACCACGATCATGAACCGTCCTCTGACCCCGCGCGGAGCCGCGACGAAGCGGCGCATCGTCGCCGCCGCGGCCGAACTGGTCTATGCGCGCGGTGCGGAGCACGTGAGTCTGGACGAAGTGATGGACATCACGAACACGAGCAAATCCCAGCTCTACCATTACTTCGCCAACAAGGAGGCCCTGGTTCGCGAAGTCATCGCCCTGCAGACCAGCCGCATCGTGGAAGCCAATGCGGCCTATCTCGGCGCGCTCGATTCCTTCACCGCGCTCCGTGCCTGGGGAGACATGATCGTCGCGGCCTACCGGGCCAGCGGTGGCGTGGGCGGATGCCCTGTCGGCTCGCTCGCAAACGAATTATCGACCCGTTCGGAGGATGCCAGGCTGCTGCTGAAACAGAGTTTTTCGACCTGGGCCACGGTGATCGCAAACGGCCTGCGTCGGATGCTGCAGGATGGCCAACTCCGCCCCGATATCGATGTCGACGGGGTGGCCATTGCCATGGTGGCGGCGGTTCAGGGGGGCATACTTCTGGCAAAGACGGCTCGCGACGCCCGGTCACTGGAATGTGCGGTCGATATGGCGCTTGCCTATGTGGAACGGCATCGCTCATGCCGGACATGATGGCTCCGCCGCCGTCGCAGTTTCAGCGAAGCGGCTCACTCACTCGGCCGGCCTCATGATCTCTTCGACGAACGATGCGAACTGGCGCGCTTTCGCGGTCATCATATGCCCGACGGGAAACACGGCCCAGAGATCGATCGAGGGCAACGACCAGGCCTTCAGCACCCTGACGACGGCGCCGTTTTCCAGTTCCGGGCCAAACATCCAGTCCGAGGCGATCGTCAACCCCATATCGGTCAGGATCGCGGCACGCAGTCCTTCAGCGGCGCTGACGCGCAGACGTCCGGTGACGGAAACCGAAACCGCCGCACCATCGCGCGTGAACGACCATACGCTCGGCAACTGGCTGTAGACGATCGCCTCGTGATTGGCGAGATCCGCAGGGCTTTGCGGCATTCCGGCCCGCGCGAGATAAGCCGGCGTTGCCAGTACCGATCGGCCGCCGGTGGCGATTTTCCGGGCAACTGCCGTGGAGTCCGAGAGCGAACCCAGGCGCAGCGAAATATCCACGCCCTCGGCCATAAGGTCGATCATGCGATCGTCGAGAATGATATCGACGTCGAGATGCGGGTGAGCCGCCAGGAATTGCGGCAGCCTCGGGATGACATGCAATCGCGCGAATGTCGTCGCGGCGGAAACGCGCAGTCGTCCGGACAGGCCCGCCCCCGCCCCCTTCGCGGCAAGCTCCGCCTCGTCCGCTTCCTGGAGGGCGTTTCGTGCCCGCTCATAGAAGCGTTGTCCCGCCTCGGTCGGCGTCAGCCCATGTGTGGAGCGGATGAGCAGACTGACCTGAAGCCGGGATTCGAGCTGTGCGATGGTCTTGGATACGGCCGGCTGCCCGACATTGAGATGACGTGCGGCTGCCGAAAACGAGCCGCTCTCCACCACCCGCACGAACGTCGCCATCGCCTGATATCGATCCATGCCATTCCTCCCGGGAATGGTGCTTATCACCTCGACATACCTGCCATGTCGAGCGGCAAGGAGACATGTCTTTCACATGCCCGGGCAGGCCGGGCCAGAAGGAAGGCGTCTCGATGCCCGGTTCATTCATACGCGCGGCGGCCGAAGACGCACGGCCGCTGTTTGATGTTTATACGTTCGCGACGCCGAACAGCGTCAAGGTGCCGATCGCGCTCGAGGAGCTCGGTCTTTCCTATACACTGCATGGCGTCAATGTCCGCAAGGGCGAGCAAAAGACGCCGGAATTCCTGGCGCTCAATCCCAACGGCAAGGTGCCGGTCCTGCTGGATCGGACCGTGGAGAACGGCCCCTTCGTCCTGACGGAATCCGCCGCGATCCTCGTTTATCTTGCCGAGAAGACGGGTCAGCTTCTACCCGCCGGCGGCGATGCGCGCGCACGCGTCTTCGAGCAGCTCTTCTTTCATGCCTCCGGCCTGAGTCCGGCTTTCGGCCAGTCCGGCTTCTTCCAGCGTTTCGCCGCCGAGCCGCAGCCCATCGCGATAGAGCGCTTCTCCAGCGAAGCGAAACGCACCCTGGGCGTACTCGACGGCGTGCTGGCGAACCGCCCATTCGTTGCCGGCGAGGCGTTCACCATCGCCGATATCGCCCATTTCGGCTGGTTGTGGCGGCGCGCTTTCGCGGGGGTGTCGTTCGAGGACGCGCCCAACGTCGCGCGCTGGTACGGAACAATCGAAGCGCGTCCGGCCGTGCGGCGCGGCATTGCCCGCGTCGAGGCACTCGTCCCCCAAGATTGACACCCTTTAAGACTGGCACCCTTTAAGACTGGCACCCTTTAAGACTGGCACCCTTTCCAGACAAGGAACCCCTCATGTCCATGCTTTTCACGCCGTTCGGGGCGGGCGCGCTGTCGCTCGACCATCGGGTCGTCATGGCGCCGTTGACCCGCCTGCGTTCGGAACCCGGCGACATGCCGGGGGCGCTGATGCGGGAATACTACACGCAGCGCGCGTCCCGCGGCGGGCTTATCGTTTCGGAAGCGACCCCCGTTGCACAGCAGGGGTACGGCTATGCCGGCGCGCCCGGAATTTACGACGACGCCCAGATCGCGGGCTGGCGCACGGTCACCGACGCGGTGCATGCCCACGGCGGCAGGATCGTCATGCAGCTCTGGCATGTCGGGCGCCAGTCCCATCACGACCTGCAGCCGGACGGCGCCGCACCCGTCGCCCCGTCCGCGATTCAGGCGGAGGGATACGCCTATACCGCAAACGGACCGGTACCGTTTTCCATGCCGCGTGCCCTGGAACGCGACGAAATTCCGGCAATCATCGAGCAGTTCCGCCAGGGTGCCGCACGTGCGAAAGCGGCCGGTTTCGACGGCGTGGAGATCCACGGCGCCAATGGCTACCTGCCGGACCAGTTCCTGCAGGACGGCACCAACCATCGCACCGACGAATATGGCGGCCCGATCGAAAATCGCGCGCGCTTCCTGCTCGAAATCACGCAGGCGGCGATCGACGTCTGGGGGGCCGGTCGCGTGGGCGTACGGCTGAGCCCAAGCGGCACCTATGGCGCGATGTCCGATAGCAATCCACAGAAAACCTTCGGCTATGTCGCGGAGAAACTGAACGGGATGGGCATCGCCTACCTGCATGTCGTCGAGCCGCGCATCAGGGGCACAGAATTGATCGCCCAGGGCGATGCGGTCGCGGCCAGGACTCTGCGCGGTGTGTTCAGCGGCACGCTCATCGCCGCCGGCGGCTTCGACGGCGCGGGCGCGGAGGCGATCATTCGGGCGGGTGACGCCGATGCGGTCGCATTCGGGCGGCATTTCATCAGCAATCCCGACCTGCCGGAACGCCTGCGGCACGACCTGCCGCTTACCCCTTACGACCGGTCGACCTTCTACGGCGGCGGGGCACATGGCTATGTCGACTATCCGCAATACGAAACCGTCGCCTGACCCCATTCCGGCGCGGAATGACGGATAATCGTCCGCGCCTTCGTCCCCGGGATAACGGGTCGTTCCATTTTCATCCCGTCACGACCATCAATGAAGGAAACAACGATGTCTCTGCAAGCGAAGCTCGATGCGTTCAAGGCCGATTTCGAAGCCGGCAAGCCGCCCTATAAGGTGCCGTACTCGGTCATCGAGGTGATGCACCGCGCCACCGCGGAACTGGTCGCGTCCGGCGCCGCCGAAAGAGCGCTCAAGGCGGGTGACAAGGCCCCTTCCTTTACGCTGAACGATCCGGACGGCACCCCCGTCTCGTCCGCCGACCTGCTGGCGAAGGGCCCGCTGGTCGTCAGCTTCTATCGCGGCGTCTGGTGTCCCTATTGCAACATGGAACTCCAGGCGCTTGAAGCGGCGCTGCCGTCGTTCCGCGAACTCGGTGCCAGCCTGATCGCCATTTCGCCGCAGACGGCGGTGAACAGCCGCAAGTCGGTGCGCCAGAACGGACTGGATTTCCCGATCCTGTCGGACACGCACAACGATGTGGCCGCGAAGTTCGGCCTGCGTTTTGCGCTGCCCGACTATCTGGTCGAACTCTACCAGAACCTGAAGAACGATCTGCCGGGCTTCAATGGCGACGATAGCTGGACGCTGCCGATGCCGGGCCGCTTCGTCATCGGCCGGGACGGCATGATCCTCTATGCCGAGGTGAACCCGGATTACACGCGCCGTCCGGAGCCCGAAGACATGCTTCCGGCCTTGCGCAAGGCCTCGACTGTTACCGTCTGAGGCGGATCGCTATTTCCGAAAAACAAGGCAGGCGGGCCTGGGCATTAACCCAGTTCCGGCCGATGCAGGAAAAACGGATTTCAAATGACACCGAGAGAAAAAGGAAACGCGGCCACCCGAGCGTTGATGGGCTCTGAACAGTCCGGGCGTCTGGCCGCTGCGGCAGAATCCGATACGTTCGGCGCCGATATCGCCGGATACGCGGTCGATCATGTTTTCGGCGATATCTGGACGCGCGAAGGACTCGACCAGCCGCGTCGGAGCCTCATTACCATGACGATCATGGTGGCGCTTCGACAGCCGCATGAATTCGGCCTGCACATGAATTTTGCGCTCGATCACGGCATGCCGCTCCGGGAAATCGAAGAGGCCCTGATCCAGATGCTGCCCTATGTCGGCTTTCCCGCCATTTCAAGCGTCATGCCGGTGGCCACGAAAATCGTGGCGGAACGTGGGCTGGACAAGAAAACCGATTACGCGGGCCATCGCGGCCTGCTGTGACCGTATCGTTTGGATATCGTTTGAAGGACCGAGACATGTCGAAGCTTGACGGAAAGGTCGCCGTCGTCACCGGCGGCAGCAGTGGACTCGGGTTGGCGATGGCCAGGCGGTTCACCGAAGAAGGCGCGTTCGTCTACATCACGGGTCGGCGACAGAGCGAACTCGACAAGGCAGTGGCGTCGATCGGCGACAATGTCGTGGGCGTGCAGGGTGACGTTCAGCGGAGCGAGGATATCGACCGTCTGGTCGAGCGGATCGGGACAGAGAAAGGGCGGATCGACGTCCTGGTGGCAAATTCCGGAATGGTCGCGCCTCAGCTTCTGCCGGACGCGACGGACGAGAATTTCGACAGGACGTTCGGCGTCAATGTTCGTGGCGTGTATTTCACGGTCGATCGGGCATTATCGCTGCTTGGACGCGGAAGCTCGATCATTCTCGTCTCTTCGATTGCCGCGAACAAAGGGGTCCCCGGCTATGGAACCTACAGCGCGAGCAAGGCGGCCGTTCGCAGCTTCTCCAGAACGTGGACCGCCGAATTGCTGGATCGCGGCATCCGCGTGAACACACTCAGCCCCGGCCCGTTCGACACTCCGATCATGGACGGACAGGCCGATACGCCGGAGGGCGGAGACGCAGTGCGTGCCAAATGGGCTGCCGCCGTGCCGATGAAGCGGCTGGGCCGGCCGGAGGAACTCGCCGCCGCCGCGCTATTCCTGGCCTCGGACGAGAGCAGCTATGTCGCGGGGATCGACCTGATCGTCGACGGCGGGGCAGCCGCAATCTGATTCGCGTGACTGGCGCACGTGCAAAATCCTCCATGCTGTGCGCCGCGCCAGGGACGAGCGACGACACAGCCTGGACGGAGTCGTCCCATGATCCGTTTTTATTTTCACCCGACGCCGAACCCGGCGAAGGTCGCGCTCAACGGCAAGGTGCCGGCCATCCCCCTTTACCTCGCGGAGAAGACCGGACGGTTCCTCGGTGTTCCCGAAGACCGGCCCGAACTCCTTTCCTGGCTGTTGTTCATCGCGTCCGGCCTTGGGCCGTTTTCCGGCCAGGCCGTACACTTTCATGCCCGGCAAGTCGGTACGGAGGACAGCTTCAAGAGCGGCTATAACGAAAAAAGCCGGCGCGCGCTGTTTCCATCCAACTATCCGCCGCCCATATAACCGACGTTCTGGAGAGCATCTGATGACCGACGATACCGATTACATTCCGCCCAGGGTCTGGACCTGGGACAAGGCCAGCGGCGGTACCTTCGCCAGCATCAACCGCCCGATCGCCGGGCCGACCCATGAGAAGGCGCTTCCTGTCGGCCGGCATCCGCTGCAGCTCTATTCGCTCGGCACGCCGAACGGACAGAAAGTCACCATCATGCTCGAGGAGTTGCTGGCGCTCGGGCATGCAGGCGCCGAATACGATGCGTGGCTGATCCGGATCGGCGAGGGCGATCAGTTCGGGTCAGGTTTCGTCGATATCAATCCCAATTCCAAGATTCCGGCACTGATGGATCGCAGCGGCGGGGCGCCGGTTCGCGTCTTCGAATCCGGGGCGATCCTGCTCTATCTCGCGGAAAAGTTCGACGCCTTCCTGCCGAAGGAGCAGCCCGCGCGTGCCGAGACGCTGTCCTGGCTGTTCTGGCAGATGGGGTCGGCACCGTTCCTGGGCGGCGGGTTCGGCCATTTCTACGCCTATGCGCCGACGAAGCTGGAATATCCGATCAATCGCTATGCGATGGAAGTCAAACGTCAGCTCGACGTTCTCGACCGCCGGCTGGCGGAAAACGAATTCGTCGCCGGTGCCGAATATACGATCGCCGATATGGCGATCTGGCCGTGGTATGGCGGCCTGGTGAAGGGCTGGCAGTACGGCGCGGCGGAGTTTCTCTCGGTACAGGATTACAGGAACGTGCTGCGCTGGGCCGACCAGGTCTTCGCCCGTCCAGCGGTCCGGCGCGGTCGCAAGGTCAACCGTACCAGCGGGGCATTATCGGACCAGCTTCATGAGCGGCACGACGCCAGCGATTTCGATACGAAAACGCAGGATAGGATCACGGACGCGCCTTGATGCGCGTCCATCACGGCCTGCCTTCTACCACCGCGTCAGCAATGGCAGGATAAGACGTGTCGCAAGGGTGACGACGACGCCGGCCGACAGGTACCATACCGCCAGATAGAGCGGATCGTCGAACGGGCAGGCCAATGCGAAGGTCAGCGCACCGAAGGCGGACGCGGCGATTCCCGCGGCCCATGCCGTGCCGCGGGAATCGGTCGGTGCGCCACGCCTTGCCAGCAGGCCGAGCGCCAGGGCGACGGGCAGGGAAAGCTCCACGATCTTGCGCGCGCAGACCAGGCCGTGCGCCGGGTCCAGCCGGTGCCACAGAACGGCCGGACCAGCCTGCAGGGCATCGACCAGCCACCCCAGACCCAGCATGACGAACGCCACGCCGCCGACGACGCGCAGACCGCGCCGCGGCGAGTGCGTCGGGCTGAGCGAGAGCAGCGCGGTGACGCCGCTGATGGAAGCGAGCGCCGCAAGACCGGCGGTTTTCCACCAGAAGCTGGGCATATGCATCGCATGCGGCATATCCGGGCGCATCAAGCCCGTCATTATCACCCAGGTGACCTCGCTGATGCCGAGGACCAGAAGTATGGCCGCGTCACGCCAGGGCGTCCGCCGCCTGACCGGACGCAGATCGGTCGCGAGCCGGTCGATCAGGGGATCAGTCGACATCACCACCTCGTATCACCATGTCGTTCATCCGTCCCAGCCCGCGGTGAATATTGACCTTGACCAGGGCAGCGGATTGTCCGGTGCGCCGCGCTGCCTCCTCGATGCTGAATCCCTGCAGCTTCACCAGCCGGATGACCTCGGCCTGCGCCGGCTTCAGCATGCCGAGCAGACGTTCCAGCGCATGGGTCGTGGTGACTCGTTCCTCGTGATCGGAAATCGCCAGATCGTCTTCGATCGGCACCATGTCCGCCCGGTTCTCGGCCCGCAGCCGGTCGATCCATTTATGGCGCGCGATCGCGGCCAGCCACGGCCCGAATCCCTGCGAGGGATCGAACGTGTGGCGTTTTTCATGTACCGCGAGCAGCGTGTCCTGCACGGCGTCATCGATCATGGGGGGCGGCAGCCGCCGGAGGAAGAAACGCCTCAGCCACGCAGCGGCCTCGGCGAGCACAAGCCGATAGGCATTGGCGTCGCCCTGCTGGGCTGCCGCCATCCAGTGACTCCATTCGGCTTCCGTCACTCTCGCTCCTGTTCCTGCCGCCCCCGCCCTTACGGTCCGCCGGGCGCGGCAAGCGTCAGGATCGGGCGATCGCGATAGTACGCGCCGTATACCATCTTCAGCGCCTCGATCCGAGGGGCATCATACGTTGCGATATAGGAATTTTCCGGATAACGCGCCGCGAAATTCTGGTGATGATCCTCGGCCGGATAGAAGCCATGGTCCGGGACGACCTGCGTCGCGATCGGACGCGCGAAGACATGCGCGGCGTTCAGTTGCCGGATATAGGCGCGCGCCTCCGTCTCCTGCTCCGGAGTGCGCGTGAACAGGACCGAGCGGTACTGGCTGCCGACGTCCGGAAATTGCCTGTTCACCTGTGTAGGATCCAGCGCGACGGAGAAGAAGATACGCATCAGCGTGCCGTAGCTGACCTGCGTCGGATCGTACTCGACCACGACCGATTCCGCATGCCCCGTATCGCCGCCTTCGACCGTCTCGTATTCGGCGGTGTCCTTCGTCCCGCCGTCATATCCCGCACGCGTCGCGGTGACGCCGCGTACGTGCTGGAAGACGCTCTGGACGCCCCAGAAACATCCTCCGGCGAAGACGGCGGTGGCATGATGGATCGTCGCGGGCGCTTCGACGGTTGCCGGCGGCGGCAGACGCGTTGCGAACGGCGTTTCCGCGGCCTGGCACGCCATGCCGAGCGCACCCATGACAATGAGGGAGATGCAGAATATTCCTGACCGTGTCATGATTGGATCCTCTCAGGCCGGGTGGAACGACAGGGCGACGCCGTTCATGCAGTAGCGCAGGCCCGTCGGCGGCGGGCCGTCGTCGAAAACATGGCCGAGATGGCTGCCGCAGGTCGCGCACAGCACCTCGGTCCGATCCATGCCGAGCGTGTTGTCGGCGCGCTCCTGCACGGCATGCGGCAGGGCGCGGTAGAAGCTCGGCCAGCCGGTGCCGCTTTCGAATTTCGTCGCGGCGTCGAACGCGGCGGTGTCGCAGCCGGCGCAGGCGAAGCGGCCAGGTCGATGTTCGTTCAGAAGGGGGCTCGACCACGGCGCTTCGGTGCCCGCTTCGCGCAGCACCTCGTATTGCGTGGGCGTCAGCAGGCGGCGCCATTCCGCGTCCGAATGCGAGACGGCATAGGACGGCGCGGCGCGGCCGGGGCGCGCGGCCAGCAGGAACGCGACCGAGGCAAGGCAGAACTGGCGGCGGGAGGTCATGGAACCGCTCCTTCACGGTGACAGGTGCCCGGTTCTTCGGCGTGCCGGGGCCATCGGTTACGGACGGCGGCGGACTATCTTTTCGCACGAGCCTGTAACCATTCGCGGGCACGGGACGAACGGACCGACCTCATTCCCAGGAGGCCCCGCAGATGCCCCGACCGCGCCGCACGCCCGCGCTTGTCATCAGGATCATCCACCGAATCGGCGCGCCGTCGATGCTCGCCATGATTGATAGCGGGTGGCAGATCTACAATGCCTCGCCCATCCTGCCGTTCACCGTTCCGCCGTGGATAACATTGGGGGGATGGCTTGCCCGCGGGATCGCCTGGCATCTGCGTGGAGGGCTGGAGCGCGATCGGCTGCTGGTCCGGCGTGCCGCTTGCGGATCGTAAAATAATCCGCCCTCTGTAACCTCCGGCCTCCTGCAAGCGAAGAACAGGACAGTGGGATGGAATAACCTATCCCGCAGAACTGTTTTTCAATTGAGGAGAAGCTTCATGGTCATTCGCCGTCTCATGGTCGCCGCCGCATTTTGTTCCAATATCGCCGTCGTGGGCGCCGCGGTTGCGCAGGAAAGCATGTCGCATGACGCGATGATGCATAACAGCATGTCCAGAAATGCTATGTCGAACGACAGGATGGCGTCGAACACCATGTCGAAAGACGGCATGGGGAAACACGCGGACATCACCCATCACGGCATGGCGAAAAATTCGATGTCCAAGGATTCGATGAGCCATGACGGCATGATGATGGCACCATCACATGACGGTATGTCCAAGCCCAACTGACAGACTATCGCATTATCTGACTTGGGGGCGATCGCCGAGGGAGTCTTTTTATTCGCTCGTCGTTCGCCCGCCAGTTTTAAAGTCCGCTTTTTCAAATTTTCTCCAGAAGCGGACTTTCCGCCGCCGCATTCCGCTCTTTCCAAATTCTTGGTAAGGCGCTGACGCTTGAGGCTGACCAAGGCCATCAGTTGCGTCGAAGCGACGGAATAAAACGCTCCACCATCTCTATATAAATGGCCTTAGTACTTGATGATTACTTCGATTTGACGGCGATACCCATCACCTCAAAATGCGCGCCCCCCAGCAGGCTGCGCGCTCCGATGAAAGCGCGAGCCGGCATTGATCCTTTGAAATAGGTCCGATAGACGGCGTTGAACGCCGCGAAATCTTTAATATCAGAAGCAAAAATCTGTACCCACACGAGATCGTCCATGGTGAGGCCAGCATTTTCGACAGTCTTTTTGATGCTATCAAGCACCATTTTAGCGCCAGTTGTCGCGTCGGCACCCGGTTTACCTGTAGCAGGGTCATGGTCGGTAGTACCGGCGATATAAAGGGTATTACCGGCTAAAACGGCGCCGCTAAATGGCGGAGCATTGGTCAGACTCGCCGGCACTCCCTCGGGCGCAAAATGCTTAACCTTTGTCGCGGCCTGCGATGCGGTGGCGAGCAGCATTGCAAGGAGAACGGGAGCAACGTAGCGCATGAGTACCTCTTTATGAAAATTTATGGAAATACCTTATTATTACTAATGCAGTATAAAAATGTCTTTGCTGCGCTCGCAAGTTTTTTTTCTTGGCGCACCAACAAACATGGTGCCTTTGCAGCTTCTCCGCCGCATGCGCATTTTGGATCGCGACAACCATGGCTGTGCGTCATAATTGGCGATCAAAGCGAGCACAGATCAGCGACCGGCGGCGCCTTCCGACGGGTGAGGGTGACGACTCCGCCTTGATCCGGGTGAACAGGCCGGCAATCTTTCATTCATGAGTCAAACCGCAAAGCAAAACCGCAATGACGACCAGTGAAGACATACACGACACCGCGCTTCCCGTACAAAAGCAGCTCGAAGCCTATAACGCCCGCGATATCGACGCTTTCATGAAATGGTGGGCCGCAGACTGCAAATATTACGAATTCTCCGCTCGCCTGCTGGCCGACGGCGCCGCCGAAATCCGGGCCCGCCACATCGTGCGCTTCCAGGAGCCGAACCTGTGCGGCAGGCTGCTGCACCGCAGCGTCGTCGCCGACATGGTCGTCGATCATGAAATCGTCACCCGGACCTTCCCCGAAGGTCCGGGCGAGATCGACGTGATCGCGATCTATCAGGTGAAAGACGCAAAAATCCATCAAGCCTGGTTCAAGCTCGGCACACCCCGCCTGCACGCCGGACCGGCCTGACCTGCCAGACAGGGCAGCCCGACCGGGCTACGGCACCAGGATCGTGCTGCCCGTCGTCGCCCGCGCCTCCAGCGCCTGCTGGGCGGCGGCGGCCTCGGCCAGGGCGAAACGCTGGCCGATCCGCACCGCCAGCGCCCCCTGTCCGATCATGTCGAACAACGCGGCCGCGCCCTTCAGCAGGGCCGGGCGTTGCGCGATATAGGTCGCAAGTGTCGGCCGGGTCAGGTACAGGCTGCCGCGCGTGGCCAGCATGCCCGCCGATATCCCCGTCACCTCGCCCGAGGCGTTGCCGTAACTGACCATCAGCCCGCGCGGCGCCAGGCAATCCAGGCTGGCGACGAACGTCTCCTTGCCCACGCTGTCATAGACCACCGGCACCATCGCGCCGTCGGTCAGCTTGCGCACTCGCGCCGCCAGATTGTCATGCCCGACCAGAATCTCGGCGGCGCCGTTCTGCCGCGCCAGCTCGCCCTTGTCCTCGGACGAGACCACGCCGATCACCCGCAGCCCCAGATGCCGCGCCCACTGGCACATCAGCAGCCCGACACCCCCCGCCGCCGCATGCACCAGGATCGTCTCCCCGGCCTTGGCCTGGTACACCTCTTGCAGCAGCATATGCACCGTCAGCCCGCGCAGCATCGCCGCCGCCGCCGTATCGAAGCCGATATCCGGCGGCAGGGTCACCACCCGGTCCGCCGCGATGGTGCGCAATTCGGCATAGCTGCCCAGCGCGCTGGGATAGGCCACGCGATCGCCGGGCGCCAGGCCGGCCACGTCCGCGCCCACCGCCTCCACCACGCCCGCGCCCTCCATGCCCGGAACGGCGGGCAGGGACGGCAGCTTGTAGATCCCCTTGCGAAAATAGATGTCGATGAAATTGACCCCGATCGCCTCCTGCCGCAGCAGGATCTCGCCCCGTCCGGGCACCGGGTCGGGCAGCATGTCCAGCGTCAGGACCTCGGGTCCGCCGTAATCATGGATGCGCACTGCCCTGTACATCGCAATTTCTCCCTTGAATTTCAGGTTCGGATAAAGATTTGTCTTAAAACAGATCGGCCGGATGCGCCGGGATCGGCGCCCGCTCCAATTCCAGCAGATACAACTTGTCCGCCAGCCCGCCATCGCCCGAATAGCCGCCCAGCCCCCGGGCGGCGACCACCCGATGGCATGGGATCAGGATCGGAATCGGGTTGGCGCCATTGGCCTGCCCGACCGAACGCGGCGACCCGCCGGCCACCTGCGCGATGTCGCGATAGGTCCGGGTCTGTCCCGGCGGGATCGCCCGCAGCGCCTGCCACACCGCGCGCCGATAGGGCGTGCCGTACGGGGCCAGCACCAGGTCGGAGAAATCATCCGCCGCCCCGTCGAAATACGCATCCAGCCGGTCGCACGCCGCACGCAGCAGGTGCGTCTCGTCCTGGTCGCGCCCCCAGCCCCAATCCAGGGCGACGATCGCCCCGTCTTCCTCGGTCAGGGTCAGATCGCCCAGCGGCGAATGCATCGAAAGTTGCGGCATAGTATGATCCCGGGCCCGGCCCGTCCCAATATCGTTCTGGCCGCGCATTTTGTACTCTTCCGCCGCCGGATGCGACATGCAACAGGGTGCGAGCACCCGCAACCGAAGCGCCGCAACCAGAAAGGACCCAGGCAGCATGACGCAGACAGGCCAGGCGCCCATCTTCGCGCTGGCGACCGGGGCAGGGCGCGCGGCCATCGCCGTACTGCGCCTCAGCGGCACCGGCACCGGCC